>JAGGSX010000191.1 GCA_021158865.1 Thermoplasmata archaeon | reverse complement strand
GCGTTACTTATATTCTTAATGTATGCTGTAAGTGGCTGTCCGATTGCAATATTCAACTTTCTCCCAATATATGAATGGAATAACATTCTTGCTCCCCCTATGCTATTCTTATTTCTTTCTTCAATAATAATTTCAGCAACTCTTTCATTTTATTTTACAAAATTTATTGGAAAATTGATTGCAAAAAATATATCAAAAATTTCTTATTCCCTTATTTTAAAAATTTCATTGGCAATAATGGTAGCAATGGTAATAATATTTTCGGGATTTATGGGGCTTTTAATCTTCATTGTAGCAACTTTTATAGGTTTATTTGGGTTGCAACTTGGAGTAAGAAGGAGCAATTTTATGGGTATCTTGTTGCTTCCTATAATAATAAGCGGATTGTTATAACTCCACTTAAATCCGTAATAATGAAAAATAAATTTGATGAAAACAACATGGAAAGATAATATAAGCATTGTGCTTGTTTCCATTCCAATAAAGATTTATCCATCTGCAAAGACAATGCCATCCAGAATGCTGTGCAAAAAGTATTCCTTGCCAGTTCATTATAAAATGATATGCAAGAATGAAAAATAATTACTTTATTCTTGAGCCCAGGGAATAAAAAATTATCCAAAAAATTGATGAAAGTTGATGTTGGTAAAGTCCAATTTGGTTGCAGAAGTGGAATATTTTGAAATTATTGAGGAAAGGGAATTGCATAGTCTTTTAAAATAATGAGAGATTATAAATTGCCAGAAGAATGTGGGTTTGAATAATTAAAATAAAATTTAACTACATTAAATATTTCTTTAGATAGTATTTATTTAGACGAATTTTTTTAATTTTAATGCTTGAATATTCATTCCTTGAGAGAATAAACGAAAGAGCAAAGAATTATATATTTCCAATAGAAACGCCTGTTGATGAAGCCGTTTATAAGCCAAAAAGTTTTTTCAGCATTTCAAATAAGGAAGCAGATGAATATAAATTTAAAGCAATAAAATATTCATTCAAACATCATTATGAAAACAATGTATTTTATCATAAATTATGCAGGGAAAGAAATGTTAAATCAGATGATATAAAAACAATAGATGATTTTAAAAAAATTCCATTAATACCGCACGAATTTTTTAAGGATTATCCTTCTGGAAGAGAATTTGCAGTATGGCTTGCAAATATAATGAGTATAAAATTACCAGAAATTGTGATAAAGGGAAAAAATCCAACTTATGATGAAGTTATAGAAGCATTTAAAGAAGCGGGAATAGTTGTTGCATATAGTAGTGGAACAACAGGAAAATTTACGTTTATCCCGAGAGATGAGAAAAGCTACAAAATGACTGAATATTCCATTGCAAAAAGTGCAATTGACATGTTGCAACATTGGTGGGATTATGATGCTTATTCATATCTCTTATTTCCTGACCCCAGAACGACAAATATATTTGTTGGAAAGGTCACAGCAATTCTTTTTGATATGGTTAAAGATACAAGAGTTGCGATAGAAACACAAATTACCACAGATTTATTGAGGATTTCAATGGGTGTTGTAAAAAATTTCAAAGAAAGGATGATGAGTAAATTTATACGTTCTGCAATGAAAAGAATGAATGAAAAAATGGTTGATAAAATAATAAAATGGGCTGATGAAAGGAGCAAGAACAATGATAGGATATTCTTCGCTGGCGCCCCCTTCATATTGGATATGGTGATAGAAAAGATGGAAAAAGAAGGCATATCCTATGATTTTGGCGAGTTAGGGGCTGTGCTGACGGGCGGCGGCTGGAAGACGCAGGAGGCAAAAAGATTGCCAGTGGATGATTTTAGAAAGAAAGTTGAAAAATATTTTGGAATTCCTCCAGAAAATTGTCTCGATTTATATGCAATGGTTGAAGGAAATGGATATATGGTTCATTGCCCAGAAGGACATTATTTACATATTCCTAAAACATATTACCATCCCATTGTTTTGGATGAAGATGGCGAACAGGTTGGATATGGAGAAGAGGGAAGATTTGCATTTTTGGATGCAATTCCGAGAAGTTATCCAGGATTTATAATTACTGCTGATAAAGTTAGATTGCATGAAGATTGCCCGAGTTGCCAGCGAGATGGCATGGTTTTAGAGCCGGAGGTCAGCAGAATAAGAGGGGAAGAAATAAGAGGTTGTGCTGAAGAAATGAGAAAAATATTGACCGGAGGTGAATAAATGGGGAAATTAAAAGAAATTAGAGAAAAAGGGTATATTATACCATATAGAATGCTTAAAATAGTTATAGGTGCATTGCCAGCTTTGCTAAAGGCTATGGTAAAGCATCCTGTAATGATATTGAGCAGCAATTTAAAAGCAAAGAAAGTGGAAAAAGGTCTTGTAACAGAGTTGCCTTATGAAATACCAGAATATAAGCCCGGAATGCCATATTGCAAATCAAATAAGCGTTATTTACGTCCAACTCATTTATGCAATAGTCATGCTCCAGAAATTGTAGCTCTTGCAAATGAGCTTGGTGCTTTCAAACTCGATGACTATGAATATGCAGAAAATGTATTCAATTTTGTAAAGAATAATATAAAACTTGCATTTGTTGGGCTTGATAGAGAAGTGGATACTTTAAGGCGAGGAAGCGGAACGTGTGTTCACCAGCTTTCATTGCTTGGTGCATTGTTGCGTTCTGGGTGCATTCCATTCCGCTATAGATTGTATAGCCTTGCTGTCGTTGAATCATTGTATCAAAATGAAGTCGAAGCTTCCCAAGTTGTTAAAGAATGGTATGACGCAATAGGAGCTTTCATGCTTCATGGAACTGGTGAGGTATATATAGATGGGGAGTGGCTTACAGCAGACCCAACTTTCACGCCTCCTTATGAAGCTGCTCTTGGATTGCCATTGGCAAAATTTGGAGAAGACCCTTTAGGTGTGTGGAATTTTCCAGTAGAAGGAACAATGATGCTATTGGAAGGACTACCCTATGGTGCCGGCGCAGCATGGAATTTGCTTGCCAACTGGATTGCAAAAGGTGAACGTCTAAAAGTTGACATAAGCATGGAAAGAGCGAGAGAGAGGGGAAGAAAAATACTGGAAGAAATTGGCGTGGAAGCCTATGATGAAATGGTGAGGAAGAAGTATAAAGCAAAGTTACCAAAGATAACACTTGAAAAATCGCCACAACTTGTATTCATAGACTAAAGGTTTTTATACTCCTTTATTTTTATCTTTTGGAGGTAAAAAATGAAGGGAAAAATTTTAGTGGGAATTTTGGCAAGTGTTGTTATAGCAGCAAGTTTTGCAGCAGCTATTAATATGAGCATTGAAAAAAAGGAATTAAAAATAACACCAACATTAGTAGCGGCACCTATGCCACATGTAAAAGCTATTGCACGCAACTATAAGCCAATTAATCTGGCAATTGAAGGAAAAAAAGTTGATAATGCATTTAGAATGACGCCAAGAGCATTGACAAATGTTCCAGTTGCTACACTGCCAGAAGATGAATTTCATCCAACTATAGCTACCGACTCTTCTCAAAGTTATATTGTTGGATATACAGATATGCAGGATGTTCTTACGCAAGATATATATATGGCAATTTCTCCAGATGGAACTACATGGCAGATTGCTGGATACTGGAACATAGATGGCGTTGAGGATTATCCTTCTTTTGATTATTGGGGAGGAACAACATTCTATGGAACATTTATGCCAGACCCAAGTACACCATATCAATATTTGATGTCAACGACAGATATAACAGATACGAGCACATATCAACTTGTTTATTGGGATTGGTCAAGCTATGGATGGTCTGATTTTCAGGTTCCAAAAATAGCATGCGATAACAGTCAGAATCCATGGGAATATGGATTTATAGCAACAATAGCATCAACAACATATACTGGATATGAATGCACCTATGCTCCTCACATGTTCTTTGCAGACCCTGATAATGAACAACAAGGATATATAAGCTGGGTGAATGAGTACAACAACACATTGCATTGTGATGTGGATATAGATACGCAAAGCCATATTGGATATGGAGTATATGATTGGCAGGATGAAAGCAATCAGAAATGGACAATAGTTGTATGGGAAAGAAGCTTTGAAGACCCGCTCAATGGAGAAAGCCAAATCATTGAATTAACAAGCGATTACAATGATACAGTTCCAGCAGTTGCAGCACAGAATGGATATGTATATGTAGTATGCCAAGAAGAATTGAATAGCCCAGGTAAGCAGGATGTTGTCTGCTATTACAGTCATGATGGAGGAGCAACTTGGGATTCAAGTATAGTATCTGCAGACCCAGCAAAAGACGAGATGTATCCATCAATCGTTGCTTATGGAGAAGGTGCAACATGCATCTTTAGCATGGATGGGGATTTGTATTATTCCCATACATCGGACGGCGGCGCCACATGGAGCCAGCCAGCAAAGATAAATGAGGGAAGTGGAAGCGTAGTTATGGATTATAGGAATGCAATGATTACTTCTGGCGGAAGTGTGGTCTGGACAGATAACAGAAATGGAAATGATGATGTGTATTATGATAATGTGGGTGTGCCCGCGGCTTTAATTACAATAGAATCCGTTAAAGGAGGATTTGGTATTACTGCGACAATAAAAAATATTGGAACAATTGAAGGGAAAAATGTGCCATGGTCAATTTCTTTAGATGGAACTGTATTTATCGGTAAGGAAAAATCGGGGACAATTGATATAGCTCCCGGGCAGGAGCAAACAATAAAAACAGGATTTATTTTGGGCATAGGTTCTGTTACAGTAACAGTTAATGCAGGAAGCGCAAGTGCAACAGCAAAAGGCTTTATGTTAGGACCATTTGTTCTGGGCTTGAAATAAGCCCTTCTTTATCTTTTTTATTTATTAAATTTATTAACATCGGATATTCTTGCAAACAGTTTTTATTTTTCATATTCGGGCATTCTTCCGCTCAACTTTTTGTATAGTCTTATATAAAAATTATCTGATAATTTTATAAATCTTGCTCTGTTTTCTGATTTCGTTATTTCCAGCTTATCTTCTGGATTGAAATCGTATGAATTTATTCCATCAATTGCAATTTTTGATGGTTTATCGACTTCTATTCCAATTTTTTTATTGGAAGGCATCACAACGGGAGAGGCAATATGACGAAAAGGAGCAACAGGAGCAACAATAAAAACGCTCAGCGATGGGTCAACAATTGGTCCTCCTACAGATAAAGCATAACTTGTTGAACCCATTGGAGTTGCAGCAATCATTCCATCTCCATATATGGTTTCAGAAAGTTTATCATCAATGTATAAGTTTGTTCTTAGCAACTTGCCTATATTCATAACATGTAAAGCAATTTCATTTGATGCATCCATGAGACGTGATTTATTCAATAAAATTTTTAATTTTATTCTTTCTTCAATAAAATAATTTTCTGATAAAATCTGCTTCACTCCATTTATGGCATCCTCGGCTTCTATTTCTGCAAGAAATCCAATTCTTCCAGTATTTATCGGGAAGATTGGCTTTGTGGTATGCTGGAGTGTCATTAAAATTGTTCCATCACCACCTATGACAATTATCTTATCGGCTTTTTTGCATATTTCCTCGATTGAATTTCCTTCTATTCCAATATATTCAGCAATTTTAAATTCAAGCAATGCATCGTCAAGCATGTTGTATATTTCTTTTCCTATCAGGTATGATTCTTTGGATGGCTTTGAAATTATGCCCCATTTCATATTATCCCCTCTTTCATGCCGGAGGTTGCAAAAACACAGCTTCTTTTCTCAAGGTTCAAAGGCATTTCCAGCCTACTTCCATAAACATCATAAACTTCCCCTCCCGCCTCTCTTACAATGAGGGTTGAAGCAGCCAGATCTGTCACCCGCAGAATATCTCTCGAAATAAAATAAAAACTGCATGCACCACTTGCTACCAGACACATCTCGAGGGCGGCGGCGCCCATCGCCCTGATTGTATTTTTTCTTGCAAGCCCCCATGTTTTTTCATCTCCAGATTTTCCCAATGATAGACAATATATTGATTGCCCATCATTCCTTACATTTATTTTTCTCCCATTAAGAAACGCCCCTTTGCCCTTTATTGCATAATATGTATCTCCAGTAGGTATATTTTTTACAATTCCATATTCCACATCATTCAACATTTTTTTGCCTATCGCCACAGAAACAGCATAAAATGGTATTCCATTCACTGCATTTCTTGTTCCATCTATAGGATCAATAATAAAAGTATATTCTTTTCCATTATCAATAAATCCAGCTTCTTCAGACAAAATATTTCCTTCCTTTTTTATTGTATTCAATGCCACATCCTCAGCAATTTTATCAATATACTGTGTTTCAGTTCCATCAGCTCCCATTCCAATATAATTTCCAAATTTTGACCTGTCCTCTGATTTTACTTTTTTCTCTATTTTTTCAGCAACTTTATTTGCAATTTTTATCAAATTTTGCATGTTTAAAATAACTTAAAGATATTTAAAATCAATGCAATTCTTCATATTCAATATAAAATAGTCTCCCTTAAATTCTTCAATGAAATTTTTTAATATATTTTCTCTAACAACCATTATTACATCCTTATTGCTATTCAAAACTTTTTTCACAGAATTGTAATAACCTTTTTTCTCTTTTTCTAAATAACCAAATTCATCAATAACAATTATGCCTTCTTCTTTAATTGCATTTTCTATTGCATTTATTGCATGGTTTAGCCCATTTTTATTTATAACATATCTATGCATTTCTATTCCTTCATAATCTGCTTTTTCTTTAATTCTTGAAAAAATCTTTTTCTCACCTGTCATTAAATCAATTGCATCGGTTCCAATTTTCATTTTATTTTCAAAAACTGGCAGACAGACAACTCCATGACATTTACATTTCTTGCATAAATTATAAACTAAAGTGCTTTTACCAGAATTTCTTTTTCCTGTAATTATTAACTTCATATACCTGCAAATACTGCAATCCAGCAAATTGCCGTTATTGCCGCTGATGCTGTATAATAAAGCTTACTTTTAATTTTTATTTCTTTTGGTATCGCCATTATAAGAGGCAATGATACAGCTCCTATGATAAGAGCATAGGTGGCTTTTGACAATATAGAAGGTAAATTTGCCATGAGATCACTCATATAAAATTTTGCTGTAATCATTGGAGTTATTATCTGCGTAGAAATAAAGCCAATAGCATACAAACTATAGCCAGATATCGCACCTACACCAGACTTTATTACTTTTGATTCTTCTTTCTGCCATGGAAGAAGCCATATTGCCTCAAAAGCAAGTCCCTCAATAAATATCGCTATGGAGGCGCAAAGCAGGCAGCCGCCGACTGGATTAAAATGTCTCATGATTGCTGCTATTCCTGCCATAACCACTTGCATTCCTCTAATGTTGTAAATATACCTTGTATATGCCATCAGAATAAATGCTATGCTTGTCATTATAATGCCCGCAAAAAAATTTATTTTGTGCAGATAATCTCCAAGCGAGCATTCCATCAATCCCCATATAGACCCAAATACCAGCATGGCAACAATTTCTTTCCTCATTATATCACCTCAATTTCTATAACATCTTTAATCCAAAATGCTCTCCTTAAATCGGGAAATATTGTTCTTAACTCCTTCGTTAATATCCCATTTTCCATATCTTTCCATGAAACAGTTTTTCGATATGTGCCTCCATCTGGATTTATCCCCACAATTGTATAATCATGTTCTTCCTTATTCTTTAAATTTGTCATATTGATTATATCTGATAAAACAACACCTTCATAATTTTTTTCAATTCCTTTCTCATCGACACTTATATTCATAATTTTGCATTTATTAAAAATGTCATTAATATAAATTTTTTCATTTGCTACTTTTATAAATTCGCCTTTTTCAACCTGATGGGATTGCACATATATTGTAGAAGTAATGCCGATTGAGAGAAGAATGATGGCAACTATGGCTACTATTGCCTCTTTCTTGTTCATAAATCCAGATATAAAAACATTATTTAAATTATTTTATCATTGGCATTTTTATTCCAAACTTCCGGGCATTTTTTATTGCCTCTTCATAACCAGCATCTGCATGTCTTACGACACCCATGCCGGGATCGGTTTTAAATACACGCTTGATGCGTTCATCTGTTTCCCTGCTTCCATCCAGCACAACCGTCATGCCCGCATGCGTCGCCAATCCTATTCCAACGCCGCCGCCATTATGTATGGAAACATTGTCTGCGCCTGCCGCCACATTAAGCATTGCATTGAGTAAAGGCCAGTCAGCTATTGCATCACTTCCATCTTTCATTCCCTCTGTCTCACGATTTGGAGAAGCAACGCTTCCAGCATCTAAATGGTCTCTTGTTACAGCAACTGGTCCTATAATGCCTTCTCTAACAAGCTTATTAATTTCTAAAGCAAATTTGTCTCTTTCACCATAACCAAGCCAGCATACACGAGCTGGCAATCCTTCCCATGGAAGATTTTCTTCAGCTTTTTCAATCCAGTTTTTAAGCGTTTTATTTTCTGGAAACATTTTTAGAACAAGCTCATCGGTTGTTAAAATATCATTGGCATCGCCTGTCAAAGCAATCCATCTGAATGGTCCGCGTCCTTCAAAAAACATTGGACGAATATATGCCAAAACAAATCCAGGGTAATCAAAAGCATTTTTTACGCCAGCTTCATAAGCTTGCCCTCTTAAATTATTTCCATAATCAAAAACTACAGCACCATTCTTTTTAAATTCAAGCATTGCCTTACAGTGTTCAGCCATTGATTTTTTAGCCATCTCAACATATTTTTCTGGATTGCTGTGCCTTAATTCAATTGCTTCTTTTAAATTGCTTCCATAATAACCAGATGGAACGTATCCATTTAAAGCATCATGTGCAGATGTTTGGTCAGTTACAACATCTGGAGTTATGCCCCGTCTTATCAATTCAGGATGCACATCGGCACAATTTCCCAGTAAAGCTACAGATTTTGCTTCTTTTTCCTCAACAGCATTTTTCACAATCTCCAAAGCTTCATCCAAGCTGCTTGTCTTCTCATCACAATATCCTGCTTTTATACGCCTATCTATACGCTTTTCATCACATTCAACAATTAAAGCAACACCTCCATTCATTTTTATGGCAAGAGGTTGCGCGCCGCCCATGCCGCCCAAGCCGCCGCTCAGCACAAATTTTCCTTTTAAAGTTCCATCAAAATGTTTTCTTGCCAGCGATGCAAAAGTTTCATAAGTTCCCTGTATGATTCCCTGCGTTCCAATATAAGCCCATGAGCCAGCTGTCATCTGCCCATACATTATTAGCCCCAAATCTTCAAGCTCGTAGAATTTTTCCCAAGTGCTCCATTTCGGAACAAGATTTGAATTTGCAATTAAAACAATAGGACTTTCTTTCCTTGTTTTGAAAACTGCAACCGGCTTACCAGATTGAACTAT
This sequence comes from Thermoplasmata archaeon, assembly GCA_021158865.1. Lineage (GTDB taxonomy): Archaea > Thermoplasmatota > E2 > UBA202 > JdFR-43 > JAGGXW01. The sequence goes on along the minus strand of JAGGSX010000191.1, from coordinate 8,957 downwards.
CATTGTTTCATCTTCTTCAAGTTCTTTCAGAGTTTCAACTATTTTGTGATAACTTTCCCAATTACGTGCAGCCTTTCCAGTTCCTCCATATACAATTAGCTTATCAGGCAATTCGGCATTTTCTAAATTGTTTTCAAGCATCCTTAATATTCCTTCCTGCCGCCAGCCCTTGCACCTTAAATTTTTTCCTCTTGTAGCTTTAACTTGCATAAAAATAAATATTCCAGAATATAAAATTTTATGGCTTTGGCCTGTATTCTTTTCCATTAAATGTAAAAAATCAAAAAGAAAATTATACATAGCATTCTTCTTATTTGTATTAAAATGAAAAATTACACCTTATCTAAATCATTTAAAGTGCTCATCAGAAAATGCAGGATGGAAGATTTGCCAGATGTCATAAAAATAGAAAATTTATCATTTAAATATACATATCCATCTTCAATTTTTCATGATTATTTGAGTAAGTTATTTTTTGTGGCAGATGAAAATAAAAAAATTGTTGGCTATGCCATAGGTGATAAACATCGCCATTTAATCGTTTCAATAGCAGTTCATCCAGAATATAGAAGGAATGGCATAGGAACGATGCTTATAAATGAAATACTAAAAAATATGGAAGATTATGCTGTTCTTCAAGTTAGGAAAAGCAATATAGATGCCATAAAATTTTATAAAAAAAATGGTTTTAATGAAAAGAATATCATTAAATATTATTATATAGATGGGGAAGATGCAATTTTAATGTCTAAGAAGATAGGTTGATTATTGCTTGAGCGATGTCACCATTTGTTTCTTCAAGAGCTTTCCTTGCTTCTTCCTTGCTCTTTCCAGTTTTTTCAGCAACCAAATCTACATCTTCTTCATTTATATTTGTTATTATCTCAGGTGTGCCAACAATTTGATATGTTTTCTGTCCTTTCATGTCCATTATACTAACATCTGGATTTTTAAATAAATATTTCTTATCAGTTGTTTCAATTACAACTCTCTCTGCTTTTATTTCTTTAATATTTATTCCCATTCTTTTCATCATCTTTCTTAATTGTCTATCATCTAATGGAAGCATATTAGATACAATTGCATTTCCAATATAAATATTTGTCTTGCCAAATAAAAAAGAAGGTTATATAATATTCCATATTTTATTATGGAATTTGTTTTGCTGAGGAAGAAGGCAAATTTGAAGATTAAACACATAAAAATAGCTGGAGTGCTTAAGATTACAAATGAAAAAATTGTTTTCAAGCCATTTCTTTCAAGCGAAATTAGCATACCCATTTCTTCAATAAGTAATGTTGAAATTGTTAAAAGATTTTTAGAAAGAGTGAAGATTGAGGCAAATGAAAAAGAGTATCTGTTCTTTATAAAAGATGCAAAAAATGTTGCGAAATTGATAAAAAGTTTGATTGAAAAATAGTTTTATTTTCTGCCAAAATCATAGTTTATACTATTAAAGCAAATTGGGCATGGGGAATGCCTTCAATTTTTATAACATTCTCTTTATCAATAAGCCCTGCTTCTATGCCACATTTTACTGCAAGCTCACCAACTAAATTACCAATTGTTGCAATTTCAAGATGCCTCTTCAGCATTTCTGCATCACCAAGAACATCTGCATAAAATTCTTTCGAAATAACAAAATCAACATCACCTTTCTTCAAAGTTTTTCCAACAAGCCATGCGTCGCAGGCGGCGAGCAAGATTTCATTTCCAGCCCTGTGAATTTTCATATAAATTTTATTCTCCAGTGAGTTTGTATTTTCCATGTTTTGGCTCAAATATTATCCCCTCCCTCCTCATTTTTGCGATTAAATTTTCAATGGTGTCTTTATCCATGCCTTCTTCTTGTCCTCTGCTTATTATTTCTTCAACTGGAGCTGGTGCATCTATTTCAGTGCATATATCTCTTATAATTTCTGTTATAATCTTCATTTTATCTTTCTGGCTCCTTGACATTCCCGTTGCTATTATATCAATATCTATGCTTTCTGTTTCTCTATCCATTCCAACCTTCGTTAAATAATATTCAACTATTTTTATTGCTTTTTCAGCATCTTCTTCATTTACAATTGTTGATAACCTCATTCTTGCAGAAGCTTCAGCAAGTCTTATGAAAGCTTCAAGCTGACGGGGTGTAAAAGGAATTGTTTCTTTTGATTTTGCTCTCATGTCAACATAATAATTTTTTATTTTTTCCATTGCTTCATTCGTCATTACCGGATGAATATGTCTTTTTGCATAGGCAATATATTTCCTTAAAAATTCTGGTTCAAAAAATGGTTTTATTTTATCTGCTTCAACATTTTCATTTCTTTCCATCCTTTCTCCATATCTATGAACTTCCAGTATATGCATTGCAAGAGCTTCATCTCTTTCCTTATCAGGTTTATCTGTTAATGGAAATATTAAATCAAAACGGGAAAGCAATGCTGGAGGAATGTTTATCTGATCCGCCAACGATGAATATTCATCAAATCTCCCAAGCTTTGGATTTGCGGCACCAAGTAAAGCGCATCTTGACTTCAATGTTGCATTTATCCCTGCTTTTGCAACACTTATTTCCTGCTGTTCCATTGCCTGATGCAAAGCATCTCTATCTTTTGGATTCATTTTATCCAACTCATCAACACATGCCACTCCCAAATCTGCCAAAACCAATGCCCCTGCCTCCAAAGTCCATTTCCCCTCTCCAAATTCATCGCTTCTTACTGCTGATGCTGTCAAACCGGCTGCGCTGCTTGATTTTCCAGAAGTGTAGATGCTGCGAGGAGCAAGTTGTGATATATATCTCAGCAACTGACTTTTTGCTGTCCCTGGGTCGCCAACAAGAAGAATATGGATATCCCCTCTTATTTTTGTTCCATCTGGCATTGTTTTTGGTATCCCTCCAAAAAGTTGAAGTGATAATGCATCTTTCTCAGTTTCCAATCCATATATTGTAGGAGCGATTGATTCCCTTATTTTTACTTGAAGCATTGGGTCACTGCTCATCTCTTTTATCTTTTTTTCATCTTCCTCGTTAATAGATATTTCTTCAAAAGCCTGTTCTTTAATTTCAATGCTGTTAACATCCATTACTTTATTGAATTCAGTTAATTTAATCTGCCCTCTCCTCCTTACCTGAACTTTCAACACTCCATTTAAAGTTATCCTATCTCCAGGAACACTACTACCAACCAAGTCATCTTCAAGGTAAGCAACAAGGCGCATGGGCTGGGCGCCGCCTCTTAGCCCTTCCGGGCTTTCCTGCAATTCTATTTTTTGTGAATCAATGAATATAGATTCTTCTGGTATTAATTTGAATGTTGATTTTCTATGACATGAGGGACATACATGGGGTTCAATAAGCATGTTTCCTTCCTGCCTTATTTTTACAATTGCTCCACACTTCTGGCATTTGAATGCAGCTTCAACAAGCTTTGGTCTAACTTCTGTAACCTTTTTTACAAGTCCATCAACAGAAATGAATTTTCCAAGATGAAAAGAACGCAAATCTCTTATTTCAATTTTCCTTGCTTCAGGCAAATTTTTTATTCTTATATGTATTGATGGAATTTCTCCAACAACATCTATATTTTTCAAAGATTCTTCAGCAGAATATAAAGCGTGATATGGCTTTTCAAGTAAATATTCTCCCAATTCAGAGTCATATTTATCTATATCCCAGTAATTTAGCAACAAACTTTTTTTATCAGGATATAATAAAGATGCACTTTCTATATCTTCCTTAAAATAATCCTGAAACAATCTTTCCCATCTCTCTACCAAATTTTCCAATCCTGAAATTGCCATAATTTATTATACAATGCAATAGTCATATAAAAAATTTCAAAATTTTTATATTTCAAATGCTGTTCATTCTCATGAATTTATCTCAGGCAAAAGTATATGGGGGGATAGGAGCAATTTTATCTTTGATTGGTGGCGTCGTTCCATACGCAGGCGGCGTTCTGGCAATAATTGGAGTAATATTAATATTGATAGCAGTCAAAAAAATTTCTGATGAAACGAGAGATGAAGCAATATTCAAAAATTATTTTATTTCATTTATCATGGGATTGGTTGCAATTGCTGTTACAATTGTTTCTTTTATAGCAATAATTGGCATGGATGTATTTTTTCATGTTGATAAATTGGAGGAATTTTTAAAAGCTCATTCATTGGTTCATTTAATAGCTGCTCTTATAATTGCATTCATAGTTTTATGGATATTTGAAATTGTGAGTGCAGTATTCCTGAAAAATAGTTATTATGCAATAGCAGAGTATACAAAAGTTGATTTATTCAGAACAACTGGCTTGTTATATTTCATAGGAGCATTAACTTTAATTGTTTTGATTGGTTTTTTAATTCTCCTAATAGCAAAAATTTTAGAAATAATAGCATACTTTTCATTGCCGGAAAGAATGGAAGTAGAAGAAACCATGAAATAAAAGCCAGAGATTTAATAATGAAAAATCATTTATTGAATATAAGGTTGAAAGAGATGATGATAAAGTTATATGAGATTTCGCCTCTACCGCCAAGACGAAGGTTTTAAATACTTTGATGTTATATATTTCTAACATAAAGTTAGAATAAGTTAACATAAGGTGATAAAATGGATAGAAAAAAATTTGTGGTGTATGTAGCCTTGGTCTGTGCTGCGATGGGAGCAGCCGTTGGATATGGAGTGTCAGTGAGAAATGCTTTGTTGCCAGCAATCGCCTTTGTTACTGGAATCGTTTTGATTGTCTTAGGAAGGAGGAGGGTTACAGAAGTTATAGAGGATGAAAGGGTAATCAGAATAAGTGAAAAAGCCTCGATGAGGGTGTATCAGGTCTTTGTGACCGCAGCAGCTCTGGCAGGTACAACATTGCTGGCGTTGAACAGGTATACAGAGGTTGGTTATACCTTAGCTTTTTCTGCATGTGCTTTGCCGATTCTTTACATGATTTTCTACGGATACTACCGCAGGAAGAGTTTAGAATAATGAGGTAAAGAAGCATGAGAAATAGGATAAAGGAGTTTCGAGCAAGATACAACATGACGCAGGAAGAATTAGCAAAAAAAGTTGGCGTTAGAAGGGAAACGATTGTTTTTTTAGAAAAAGGAAAGTATAATCCATCCCTTAAATTAGCATACAAAATAGCCAGAGCATTGAAGACAACAATTGAGGAGTTATTTATATTTGATGAGAATGATTGATATTCTAAGCAAACTCCAGATTGCTCCCCTTTGCCTACCGGAGTTGCCCTGCGGTGCTTTATGGGCATTATATTATTAAAGATGCAATGTCCATTTCGGGTTCTCTTTCGCAATAATAGCATTTTATTCTCAATGGTTGCCTTTTTATTACAATAAATTTTGGTTTTATTGGTTCTTTACTATTTGAAATACAATTTGGATTTGGGCATCTAACAATTCCAATTATTTCATCTGGAACAACGACACGATGCTTTTCAACAACTTCATAATTTCTTATAATATTTATTGTTGCATTTGGAGCAATCAAAGCAATTTTATTCACTTCATTTGAATCAAGCTCTCTATTTTCAATTTTCACAATGTCCTTTCTACCTCTTTTCCCAACAACATTTATTGCTATGCTTATGATTGAATCTCCCCTTCCTTCTATCCCTAAAATTTTCAAAACTTTGAGAGCATTTCCCGGTGTGATGTGATCAATGACAGTTCCATCTTTAATTGGTTGAACTTTCAGCTCTTTCATTCAATCACCCCAAGGATTAAGGCAAGCAAAGCCATTCTTACAGGCACGCCATTAAATGTCTGGCGGAAATATGCAGCATGTTTTGTGGCGTCGATGGCTGGAGAAATTTCATTTACTCTTGGTAATGGATGCATTATTATCATATTCTCTTTTGCATTTTTTAGTATATCCATATCTATTCTATAACTGCCTGCAACTTTTTCATATTCCTCAGGGTCGGGAAATCGTTCTTTCTGTATTCTTGTAACATATAAAACATCTATGCCATCAACATCATCAAGCTCATTTTTTATGCTCAATTTTGCACCATTTTTCCTGCATTCTTCAACAACTTCTTTTGGCATCTGCAATTCTGAAGGGGCAATGAACACCATTTCAGTTTTAAATAGCGACAAAGCATAAGCGAGAGAATGGACTGTTCTTCCATATTTCAAATCTCCAAGTAAAGCAATTTTATTCCCTTCTATGCCACCTTTCTCCCTCCTTATCGTGAATAAATCAAGCAAGCATTGCGTTGGGTGCCTGCCGGCGCCGTCACCCCCATTTATTATCGGCACGGCTGCAAATTCTGCCGCCAGTCTTGCTGAACCTTCTTTTGGATGCCGTATGACAATTACATCGCAATAACTTTCTGCAGTTCTTATTGTATCTGCCAAACTCTCGCCTTTTTGAATACTTGTCGTTCCAGGCTGTGCGAATCCTATAACATTCCCACCAAGCCTTTTCATTGCCGCTTCAAAAGATAAGCGAGTTCTTGTTGAAGGTTCAAAAAATAAAGAAGCCATTATGTAGCCTTGAAGCAAGTTGCTCTTTTCCTTTCCATGAGCAATTGGAAGCATTTCTTCAGCAACATCCAGTATTTTAACTATCTCCTCCTTTTTAAAATCCTTTATGGTTACTATATCCCTGCCTTTAAAATTCATTAATAATTATAGCTGTGGGGTTAATAAAATTTAGTAACTTATCGCCAGCTTTGGAATTTCTATTCCTTTGCCTTCTTTTACAATTCCAACAATTTTTGCTTCTATGCTTTTATTTAAAATTTGAAGAGCACTGCCTGCATCTTCTTTTGATACAACAATTGCCATTCCCATTCCCATGTTGAATGTTTTATACATTTCGTAATTGCTAATCTTTCCCAGTTTTTGTATAATGTCAAATATTGGTTGTGGTTTCATTGGCTCATTTATCAAAAATTTTACTTCTTTTGATATCATTCTTTCCATTTTTATCAATCCACTCCCGGTTATATGGGCAATACCTTTAACATCAATTTCATTCCATAATTTCATAATTTCTTTAACATAAATTTTTGTTGGCTTGAGCAATTCATATCCTACAACACCAATTTCATCTATTTCATCATGAAATGAATAGCCATTGTTTTTGAAAACTTTTCTTGCAAGAGTAAAGCCATTTGAATGCAATCCATTGCTTCTTAACCCAATTATCGCATCTCCTTCTTTTATATCCAAAGGCAATTCTTTTTCAATTATTCCAACAGCTGTTCCAGCCAAATCAAGCCCATTTATTATTTCTGATAAAGTTGCAGTTTCCCCTCCAATAATTTTTACGCCTGCCTGATTTGCTCCATTTTTAAGACCTTTTGCAATTTCTTCTGCAATACGGGCATCCATTTTTTCCATTGCAAGATAATCTACAAAAGCAAGCGGTTTAGCACCAATACATAACAAATCATTCACATTCATTGCAATGCAATCTATTCCTATTGTATCCCATTTCTTCATTTCATTTGCAACCAATATTTTACTCCCTACGCCATCTGTCGATAAAGCAATGGCAACATCATTTATTTTAACTCTATCTTCTTTAAACCCAACTCCATTTTGAATAATTTTTATCACTTCATTCTCCTTTTCTATATCAACACCTGCTTTAGCATAATCCATGAAAATATATGGAAAACATGTAATTAAATTTAAGCAAAGCACCGCTCGCTTTACACAAACAAAATTTAAATAAAATGGAATCAATAATAAAAGATGAAAGTAGCAATTATAGCAGAATGGATCGAGGATTATGCTGGAGGAGTTGCAAGGCATGTAAGAGAATTGGCGAATCATTTATATAAAAACGGAATAGATGTTTCTATAATAACGAATAATCCAGAATATATTATAAATGATAAAAAGATTTTTATAGTAGATGGAATTAGAGAACCATTTTTTAAAGTAAATATATCCCCAAATCTTTCTCGCGAATTAAAAAATCGTATTAGAAATTTTGATTTAATTCATGCTCACCATGCTTTTTCTAGACTATCATTAGCCAGTATTTCGGGGGCTTCAAAATTAAATATACCATCTGTTCTAACAACACATACATTATCATTTTTTCCAGATTATGAATATTTTTGGCAGTTTTTAAGTTATATTTATCCACGATATAGAATAACAATTTCAAAAACAGATAGAATAATAGCAGTAAGTAATGCCGCCAAAAAATTCATATCATATTTTGCAAATAAAGAAGCTATTGTTATTCCAAATGGTGTAGATATAAAAAAATTTAGACCCTACAACAAAAAATATGCAAGAAGAAAAATTGGAATAGAGCATGATTTTCCAATGATTTTATACATAGGAAGACTTGTTCCAAGGAAGGGAATAGATGTTTTAATATTTTCAATGAAAAAAGTTGTTAAGAAATATCCAAATGCAATTCTTTTCATTGCTGGAAAAGGAAAAATATTGCCGATTCTAAAAGCAATGGCAAATTTGGCTGGTGTTGAAAAAAATATAAAATTTTTAGGATACGTTGATGATAAAATATTGCCTTATTTATATAGTGCCGCTGATGTTTTTGTTCTCCCATCTATAACAGGAGAATCATTTGGTATTGTATTGTTAGAAGCAATGGCTTCTGGCACTCCAATAGTTGCAACAAAAGTTGGGGGAATTGTTGAAATTATCGAAAATGAGAAAAATGGTATAATAGTTGAATCAGGAAATACAAAAGAGACGGCAAAAGCAATATTAAAAATTTTAGAAGATGATAGAATAAGAAAAAATTTTTCAAAAAAAGGGAGGAAAATGGCAGAAGATAGATATTCGTGGGATAAAATTGTTAAAAAAACAATAAATGTTTATGAAAAATTAATGTAATTTTATTGTTGCTGGTCTTAAGTTGAAAAATTGAGATTTTTATTCAAATAAAGCATCAAAGTTATGCTTTGTTGCATAACGGTTTCCTCTCTTATCCAAATTTTACTATGATTATGCAA
>JAGGSX010000035.1 GCA_021158865.1 Thermoplasmata archaeon | reverse complement strand
AATAGGAAAATGTGCTAAAATACTGGAGACTGCGATTACTGAGAACACTTTAGAGAAATTGGTTGGCTCACTTGAGGAATTCATCCAAAAAATATTTGAGAATAAGGAACTCTTAAAGAAAACAAGAACTAGTTACGACTTCTATAAATGGACTTTTGGCGATTATTTTTCATTAAGCACAGAAATCTTTTTTAAAGGAATATCACTTGACAAGCTGTCAATGGGACAGAAGGGGACGGTTTTGTTAAAGCTATTTTTAGCAGAGGGAGATTATCCATTGATTGTGGATCAACCGGAAGAGAGCTTAGATAACAAATTTATTTATGATGAACTTGTCAATGCTTTTAGAGAGGCAAAGAAGAAAAGACAGGTTCTAATTGCTACAAATAATGCAAATCTTGTTGTTAATACCGATGCTGAGCAGATAATTATTGCTGAATTTGAAAATAATAAAATTCGTTATAAGTTAGGCACAATAGAGGATCTGAAATTACGTGAAGATATCATGCCAATTTTAGAAGGAGATAAAGAGGCATTCAGAAGAAGAGAAGAGAAATATGGAATCTAAGGCTACGGCAGATAACAAAGCGTATCTGGCTTCGTGCCTTCGACACTCCGCCCAAATCCTGCTTCGCAGGACTTCAGATACGCTCGGAACGTTAGTCGAAATCGCCCGAAGTTTCAGCAAAATTAATATAGTATCAACAAGTGAGTAATAAATATGGAAAACTGGGCCAAAATAATAATAGGTGATAGTCGTAAAATGCTGGAAATAAAGGATAATTCCGTGCAGTTAGTTGTCACTTCACCTCCATATTGGTCAATAAAGAATTATGAAGTCAAAAATCAAATTGGATATGGGCAGACACTCCATGAGTACCTTAAAGATTTATATAGAGTATGGAAAGAGTCCTATAGAGTATTAGAACCCGGAAGAAGATTAGTTGTTAACATCGGTGATCAATTTGCGAGATCTATAATTTATGGAAGGTACAAGATTATACCCCTCCACGCAGAAATAATTGTACAATGTGAGGATATGGGTTTTGATTATATGGGTTCAATAATCTGGCAGAAAAAGACCACCATGAATACAACTGGTGGAGCAAATGTGATGGGTTCATATCCCTATCCACCCAATGGAATGGTAGAAATAGATTATGAGCACATCCTCATATTCAAAAAGCCCGGTAAGAGCAAAAAAATCCCCGGGGAAATCAAAGAAAAATCAAAATTAACTAAAGAAGAATGGAAAGAATATTTTTACGGACATTGGTATTTTGGAGGAGCAAGGCAGATAGACCATCAGGCAATGTTTCCAGATGAGTTGCCCAAACGAGTTATAAAGATGTTTACTTTTGTGGGTGAAACCGTTTTAGATCCTTTTTTAGGAAGCGGAACTACAGCAAAGGTAGCGTTAGAATTAGGTAGAAATGCAATAGGGTATGAGATAAATGATGATTTTTTGAAAGTTATAAAGAAAAAAATAAGGATAGAAGATTTAGAAATGTTCAATAAAAAAATCGGGATTATTAAAAGAGATAAACCCATCATTCCAGAAACCATAGATTACATACCGCGAATAAAAGATGCTAAGCCCATAATAGAGCCAGATAAGTTAAAATTTGGTAAAAATAAATCGTATAGAGTGGTTAATGTTTTAGAGGATGGGAAATTGAAGTTAGATACTGGACTTCTGGTAAAATTAAGAGGTATAGTAATAACAAATTTGGATGCCACTTTATCCTATTTGAGGGAATATGTCCTAAAAAAGAAGGTATATCTCAAATTTGATAAAGGATATGTAGCAGATAATGATGTGGTAGAAGCATATGTGTATCTTAAAAATAAGATATTTGTAAATGCTTATTTAATAAAGAGTGGTTTTGCCATCGTAGATAAAAATTCTGATTTTGATTTAAAGGACAGATTCACAAAGTTGGAAAATAATTATAACCACATTATAGAAATTGAAAGAATGGGTAAAGAGGAAACAAAAGTCACGGAGTGAGGTGTGTTTATGGAGTTTAAGATAAAAGTTGAGGAAATACGGAGACTAATGGAGATAGATACCCCAGAATTTCCAAAGTATGCAACTCAAATAATGAATTTGGCAAACCAAAATGCTCAGGCAACAAGGCCAAAAGTTGTTGGTCAGATGAGTGAACTTATAAAAGAGTTTACGGGTAGAAGCCTGGAGGAGTGGGAGGATTGGTATCTAAAAAGATATCCAGATTCTATAGACAGAGCAACTAAAAAAATCTTAGAAATGATAAATAATTTCCGAGACGTTATTAGTCAAATTGATGAAAATATGATCCGGCAATGGGTAAGAGATCTGGTAATAGTAAAAACATTCATTGGGTTGAGATTTCAAGAAGCAGTATTGAAAAAGATCGCCGAAAAATTTGGTACAGGGTATAGGCTCTCAACGCCTGAGGAAGAAAGCAAGGGAATTGATGGTTATATTGGGGAGATACCCATTAGTTTAAAACCAATCACATACCAATCCAAAAAAATGTTGACAGAAAAAATAGAGGTGGACATTATTTATTATGAAAAACAAAAGGATGGGTTGAAAATTACTATTCCAGAAGAATTAGAAAAAAAGTTAGGACAAATTGAAGAGGCGGGCAGTAATTAATATGAAACTTCGGGCAACTCTCCGCTTCGATGCTATCGCACTCGGACAACAGGTGCATATCCGACTTCGCTACGCTTCGCCCAAATTTGCTTCGCAAACTTCGTATAGCCCGAAAACGTTGTCCGAAATTTCTCTTCCCTTGAAGTCAAAAGGTTATGTATCACTAATTTCTCCTTAAAGAGGTGAAATTATGAAGAGTAAATTGAAATGCCTAAAATGTGGCTATGAATTCATGTATGAATGGGTTCCTCTTGCATCTTTTACGAGCATAAGATGGGGAAAGAAAAAGACTAATGTGTTTTTTCGCTACTGCTTCTATTCTGTTTTATTATTTCTGCAATTTTTCTGATTGTCTCCACTTTTTTTTCCTTTTTTTCAATTAAAATGCATCCTTCTTTGCGCCACCATCTTGAAGGATATGCCTTTTCTTCTTTAATGGGATTCAATCCCAATTTTTTTGCTGCTTTATAAATCTCTTCTATATTGGGCTCATTCACAGCCAAATTTTTTGATAACTTCCTTCTTCTCCTTGAAGTCCTTAAATCGAAATAGATTGGCCATAAAACCCATTTATCTCTCATGTTTCAACTAAAATAGCATTAACAACGCCGTGCTGCCCCGGGCGGGAGGTAATTCTTGCCTTTCCAATTTCTGTTTCAATAATAGAGCCCTTTGTTATTATATCTCGCCTTACATAATGTGGATTTGCAGGATTTTCCAGAACATCTTTTATCTCCAATTTTTTTGTTTTTCCAGTCTTTGGGTCTGTTACATTTGCGTATTTGGCTGCCACAACACGCATTTTATAACTTCCTCCTCTAACACGCAATTTTTTTAGCTTATCCTCTCCTATTACAGGAAGTATTGGGTCTCTTCCCATTTCATATTTTCTTTTCTTCCTTGCAATTCTTCTCCTGCCACCTGTTTCCTTTCTTCCTGCTCTTCCATGCCATTGCATGTTGGCATATAAAAAGCCAATAAATAAACTTTTGGATGAGCCCGTGACAACAGATTTATTGCAGGCAATATTGCTTCAATAATTTAATCATTATTCATCCTTAGCGCCTTTTATTAATTTTCTTATTTCTTTCTCAATTTCCTGTATCAATTTTTCCAAAACCTCTGCTTTTGCTGCTATAAATCCCCATTTCTTCCATTCTTTTTTGCCAAATATCAATATTTTATCTCCCGCTTTTATATTCAGCCCCCTTCTCAAATTTGCAGGCAATGCTATTTGACCACGCTCTCCTACAGTCGCACTTCCATAAAATTCCAATTCTGCCATTGTTGTTAATATGCCAGCTCATATATATGCTTTTTCATATAAAGCATGTAATACATAATTTTATATATATTATCTCTATATCCCAATAATGCTCTCAGAACTTGCATCGTTCATAGAAAAAAAACCGAAAACTGTTGTTGGCATAATAATCATAATAACAATTATTTTTTCATCAGCAATTCCTTCTTTGAAAACAGGGACATCAACAAAAGATTTCACGCCCGATAATGAAATGGTTAGAGCAAGCGATAGAATAGATGATTATTTTGGAGCAAATACAGAACCAGTAATGATTTTTTTATCCAATAACGACATTACAGACAGCAGTTCAATAAAAGAACAATATTTGATGGCAGAAAAAATAAAAAAGATTGATGGTGTTGATAGCGTTGTTGGAATATCAACATTTGTGGCATCTGTATGTGGGATGGAATATCAAAAAGATTTGATGAATTGCAGCAATAAGGAGATAAAAAATGCTTATGAAGATTTGATGAAAGAACGGGAAACAATTAAAGCTGATGATGGAGAGGATGCAAAATATGGATTTGCTGACATAAGAAATTTTGAAATGATTGGTGACGACAGAAACATTAACATAACCATAGGTGTAAAAAATCTTAATCTGCCTAAATTTACGAGCGTTGAATGGTTTGTTTCATTCAAAAATAAAATAGACCCGGCAAAACTTAACCTGACATACATAATATCTGCCCGCCTGCCAGCATGGAGTATAGGAAATGGGATAAAAAACAATATGGCTGTTAGAAGCCAGCAGGCGGAGCAGCTTGAGACATATATATGGATTGGTAAAGAAAAATTTGTTGATTTTCAGCTCAATGCAAGCTCTTTTTTGGATAAATCCAATAATGAAGTTAAATTGACTATTCCGAGAAGTGAGTTATCGAAATATGGAATTGCCCCATCATTTGGAAATGCTTCCCTTCCTGCAAAATTATATGACATTGAGGCTGGAAGCAGGATTGCAATGATTCCATCCTTTTCATTTAGTTCAAGTTTGATGGAAAACTTCATAAAAATGATTGAAAAAAGCTATATTTTGAATGCTATATTCAACAGAATTATATCAAGAATGAATATTTCAATAAGTGAAATACAAATGATGCTACAAACCAGACAGAGCATTTCATTGAATGATGCTAATAGAATATGGAAAAATATTGATAGTGTCGAAATAAAAAATGAATTTTTGATAAAGCAACCTTTTATGGAAGATATGAGAAATTCTGCTTTAATGTTTCTTTCATTTGATGGAAACAGGGCAAGAGCAACTTTAATGATAGCTGGAATAAACGGAAGCTTGGGAACAAATGCCGCGAAAGATGTTAGCAAGAAAATTGTTGAAACTGCAAGCAATTTTGATAATTTCAATGTAGAAGCGACAGGTTCAAGCGTTATTTCATATCAAATTGATGAACTCACAGGAAAATCAAATAAAATAATATTGCCAAGTATTTTCATAGCAATTATAATAATATTGTTCATAAATTTTAGAAAGCCATCTTATGTTGCAATTTCTTTAGGAGGGCTTACAATTGCCATAATATGGCTTTTTGGAACAATGGCTTTACTTGGAATAAAATTTAATACACTCGCTATTGCTTTGATTCCATTAATAATGGGACTTGGCGTTGATTATTCTGTCCATATATTTCATAACTACTTAACAGAAATAAGGAGAGGAGCAAATGTAAAAGATGCGATTGTGATTTCAATAAAAGATGTTGGTCTTGCTTTAATACTTGCAACAATAACAACGGCTGTCTCATTTCTTTCTTTTCTTTCAGCAAGCATACCAAGTTTGAGAGATTTTGGTATATTATCTGCCATAGGAATTGCATATACATTCATAGTGGCAATAACATTTGAAGCGGCGATGAGATATCTTATGGATAAAAATAAAGAAATTAAAATAAAAAAAAGCGAAAGCAAGTTTTCAGCAGGAAAAATTATGGAAAGGTTATCTGGTATGCTGTGCAAAAATCCAATTAAAGTTCTAATTGTTATAGGAATAATAACAGCAGGTATGGGGATGGCAGCAATTCATGTGACAACATCTTTTAGTTTGGAAGAATTTATGCCAAAAGAAAGCTCTGCAATAAAAGCAATGGAAAAGTTATCAAATTATTTTCCATCTGCGAGTCAGGATCAAGAATATATTTTGATTGAAGGAAATGTTGCTACTTTAGAAGCAATTAGAGGAATAAAAGAAACAATGGATAAAATTGGTGATGATACCTTCATAGCAAAATTACCAGATGGGAGCATTAAAGCAGATAGCATATATAAAATAATAGAAAATGCAATAAAAGAAAATGAAAGCATAAAATCAAGATTTCATATTGGAAAAGATGGACTGCCAGCAACCAATGAAGATGTTGTTGCATTATACAATTATCTTTACAATAATAAAAAATATGCAATGGATGTAAAATATGTTCTTCACAAAAATGGCAATAGATATGATGCTACAGTTGTCAGAGTATATACAACTCTAACCACTTTGGAAAACAGTAATGAAAAAATGGAAAGGCTATATAAAGATTTGAAGGGAGATATAAGCAATTACGGAAATGCAAGGGCAATTGTAACTGGTAGCATGGTCCTTATTTATACCATAATGAAATCACTGACAAGCAGTCAGCTTAGCTCAACAATAGTGTGCATTGTGATTGCTGGAATTGTTATTATAATTGCATATAGAAAACCATTGCTTGGCGCATTCACGATGCTTCCTGTGATAACATCGTCAGTATGGATTATGGGAACAATATATCTTGCTGGCTACAGCTTAAATGTAATGACTGTCATGGTCACATCTCTAACAATTGGCTTGGGAATAACTTACGCAATACATGTTGTGGAACGTTTTCGCATGGTTGCAGACAAAACTGGAGATATTTTAAAAGCTGTTGAAGAAGCTGTCGCCAATACGGGCGGCGCCGTCCTGATGGCTGCTCTGACAACTGTTGCTGGTTTCATTGTTTTAGTAGCATCTCCAATGCCTCCAGAGCAACAATTTGGGTTTATAACAGCTACAACCATAATATATTCATTTCTAACAACGGTGCTTGCAATCCCACCATTGCTTTTGTTATGGGGAAAATGGAGAAAGAAAAAGAAAGGTTATATCATCTCGCCTTAGAATATTTTAAATAGAATGGTCCTGCAATTATATAGAATAGAGTTGAAAAAATTAGCACATAGACAAAAATTTTATAATTGCTTAACAAGATTGCTAAAATTATTATAATAAATGCTACTACAGAAAACATGCCCTCTATTCTTGGATATGGAATATTGAGCAACATAAGAAATGAAAGAGAGATTATTGCAATTGCAATTATGTAAGAAGGAACAAAAAGATAGGAGATGCTTGTAATTATTATGGCTGATGCAGGCGTGGTTATTCCTAAAAAATAATTTTTTTTGTTGATATGATAATTCACTAAATGCAATATTCCAGCTATGAGGAAAAAAAAGCAAAGGAATGAAATTTTATTGTATAAAAGAAAAACAAAAATGCATGGAGCCACACAAAATGAAACAATATCGGCAAATTCATCTATTACTGGCAGCTTGCTTCCAAATTTTCTTGCGATGATACCATCCATCCCATCAGATAAAACAGCGAGAAGGATAAGGATAAAAGAAAAATGCATATTGCCATTAATAATAAAAAATATGGAAAGCAATCCAAAAATACCATTTAAAATTGTGAAAGAATCTGCATAGGATAGCATTGATAAAACATTTTTTGCCATAAAAATGCCGCGGGAGGGGGTCGAACCCTCGACCTTGCGGTCTTCAGCCGCACGCTCTCCCATCTGAGCTACCGCGGCATATCATCATAGATTCCTTCCAATTTTTTAAGCATCTCTTCCAATATATTTCTTAACCGGTTAATAAAATCTTCTGTTTTTGGTGTTGTAATTGCTCCTTCTTTTGATGGCTTTATCAGTCCTTCTTCTTCGAGAACTCTTAATGAATATCTTATTTTGTGGTGTGGCAAGCCCGTGATTTCTGAAAGTTTTATTATTCCTATTGGTCCTTTTTCTCTTACCAAAGTTAGCAGGCGGAGATGCCTGTCCACAATCTCTATTTCATCCATCAATCTATTAAGTATTTCGGACACGATTAGTAATATAAATACTATAAAAAAAGATTGCTATTATAAGAATATAGCTTTATTGCCTTGTTTGATACCTCAATATTGCTGCAATTCCTCCAAATGCTTTATATAATATTTCTCCTTCTTCACTATCTCTCGAAATTATTTCTATATTGCTCGATTTTTTTTTGGCAATTTCAACAATTTCTTCAACCGCATCTTTTTTTTCTATTATTTCCATGGGCATACCACATTTTGGGCATTGTGGCTGAATATCATCCTTTACAACTTTTTCTTCTTCATATCCACAATTGCTGCATCTCGCTTTAATTCTGTATTCATTGAATGCATCTGAAATCAACAGAGTTTCAACTGAACCCATCACCAAAGCTTTTTTGACTTCTTTCTCTCCATATATTGCAAGTCCGCTGTCTTTCCTTACCTCATTCAAAAATCTTTTCATAAGCTTTTTATCCCTTATTACATCCAGTTCCTGCAGGTCGTCGCTGGCAGCCGCCACAACCTCTTTTAGACCATACTCATCTGTATATCCTGTATCATATATTCCTATAATTTTCTTTTTTATTCTGTAATCAAGATAATTTGCATTTGCAAACTCTCTTTTTGTTGGTCCTGGACCACCTATCAAAATTCCTTTCAAATTCTTTTTTTCAAGAAAAAGCTTCGATGCTTTCTCTCCAGCTTTAACAAACCACTCATGAGCGGCAATTTCTGTCAACCTCTCAAATCGGCGCTGGCTCTGCCCTCCTCTGCCATGTTTGCCCGGCACGCGGGAAGTCATGTAAACGGCTGTTTCTATTCTGCTTCCTGTTAAAAAACCAATTGTGCATTCTCTCCTATCAATTAAAAGCAATCCATAGACATCTTTCTCTTCTATCAATTTTTCTAAGGGCTGGAGATAAAATTCTGAATCGCATCTATAAAGATATGTATTTATGGGTATTGGAGGTTCAATAACTTCTGCAATCATTTTTGGCTGCCCATTATATACTGTTCCAACAAAAAATGCAATACCATTTGGGGGAGGTTTCTTTAAATATTTCAATCTTGACATCAGAGATTCAATGGCTGCAAGAACATTCTTTCTTGTTTGCTTTGATTTTATATTTGAAGATTGTGAATACTCATCTCTTAAGTATGCAACTACATCACTTATCTGCCTGTTTGGAGGGATATATAAAGAAATAAGCTCAGTATGGTGTCCTTTAATATCTTTAAGCTCTTTTATTTTCCTCTGAAACAGGTATCTCTGTGTCTCATCAAGCATCATTTCTAATAGGGATGAACTTTTTAAACTTAATTATGCCTTAACGATGCCTGCGCCGCCGAAATTATGGCGACTGGCACTCTATATGGAGAGCATGAAATGCTGTTCAATCCAATTTTATGGCAAAATTCAATGCTGTCTGGATCTCCACCATGCTCACCACATATACCAATTTCTATGTTTTGTTTTACATTTCTTGCTTTTTCAACACATATTTTCATTATAGTTCCAACTCCTTTTTTATCAATGCTCTGAAATGGGTCTTTTTCATAAATTCCTTTTTCAACATATAATGGTAAAAATTTTCCTGCATCATCTCTTGAAAATCCACATGTCAGTTGTGTTAAATCATTTGTTCCAAATGAAAAGAAATCTGCTTCCCTTGCAATCTCATCTGATGTAAGAGCAGCTCTTGGAACTTCAATCATTGTTCCTATTTTGTATTCATCTCTTTTCACATTCAGCTCTTCAGCGGCTTTTTCAATTATTTTTTTAATCATCACCAATTCCTTAACATCCCCAACAAGAGGGACCTCAATTTCTGGTATTGCTTTTATTCCCTCCTTCTTTGATTCTATCATTGCTTTGAATATTGCTCTTGCCTGCATTTCATTTATTTCTGGATATTTAACTCCAAGCCTGCATCCTCTAAAACCAAGCATTGGATTGAATTCAGATATGTTTTCAATTTTCTCTCTAACACTGCTTTCATCAACTCCAAGAAATGATGCAAGTTCTTTAATTTCTTTTTCTTCTTTTGGGAGAAATTCATGCAATGGAGGGTCAAGCAATCTTATTGTAACTGGAAGTCCATTCATTACTCTGAATATTTCTTTAAAATCTTCCTTCTGATATGGCTCTATTTTTGATAAAGCTTTTTTTCTTTCTTCCTTACTATCTGCAAGAATCATCTCTCTTATTGCCCTTATCCTCTCTTCTTTAAAAAACATGTGTTCAGTTCTACACAATCCTATTCCTTCCGCTCCAAAATCTTGAGAGATTTTTGCATCTTCTGGATTGTCAGCATTTGCTCTAACTTCAAGCTTTTTAAATTCTTTAGCCCAATTCATAAGCTCAGAAAAATTTCCTGTAAACTCAGCCTTCACAACTGGAAGAATGCCAATATAAATCTCTCCAGTGGTTCCATCAATTGTTATTACATCTCCTTCCCTAACAACCCTATCACCAACAACAAACTGCTTTTTCTCCTCATCAATAAAAATTTCACTACATCCAACAACACATGGTTTTCCAATACCACGGGCAACAACCGCTGCATGGCTTGTGAGACCACCACGACTCGTTAAAATTCCCTGAGCAACATGAATGCCTTCTATGTCTTCAGGCGATGTCTCTGGTCTGACCAAAATTGTATTCTCATAAGCTTTTGTATCATCAGCCGTAAAAACAACTGCACCGAAGGCGGCGCCCGGCGATGCCGCCAGCCCTTTTGCTATAGCTTTTTCCTTTTTCTTTGCCAAAGGGTCTATCTGGTTATGAAGCAATTGCTCAATTTGGTTTGGGGTTATTTTTAAAACTGCTTCTTCTTTTTTTATTATGCCTTCTTTAACCATATCAACTGCAACATTTACTGCAGCCATGCCCGTTCTTTTTGCTGTTCTTGTTTGTAAAATATACAGCTTCTTTTTTTCTACAGTAAATTCAATATCCTGCATATCTTTGTAATGCTTTTCTAAATTTTTTGCAACTTTGTTCAATTCATCATAAATTTCTGGCATTATATCCTTCATTTTTTCTATTGACAATGGTGTTCTCTTGCCTGATACAATATCCTCACCCTGAGCATTCAACAAAAATTCGCCATACAGATTATTTTTTCCATTTGCTGGATTCCTTGTAAACACTATCCCAGTGCATGAATCATTTCCAAGATTTCCAAAAACCATGGCTTGAATGACAACACCTGTCCCTAAATCATTTGGAAGATTGTTGAGCCTTCTATAATTTATTGCTCTTTCATTATTCCATGATTTAAAAACCGCTTCTATCGCCATAAAAAGCTGTTTCTCTGGTGGAGGAACATCAACAATTTCTTTATAATGCATGATAATTCTTTTCAAAGCATTTACTGAAAGCTGTTGATCCTTTTTTACATTCTCTCTTTTCTTTTCTTCTTCAATTATTTTTTCAAATTTGTTTTCATCTATTCCGTTTACAATGCTACCGAACATTTGAATAAATCGGCGATATGTATCATAGGCGAACCATTCATTTGTTGTTTTAGCCAAATTTTCGACAATTTCATCTGTCAAGCCCAGATTTAATATTGTATCCATCATACCCGGCATTGAGATAGGAGCTCCAGAACGCACAGAAATTAGCAATGGATTATTTTCTGAGCCAAATTTCTTTCTGGTCGATTCTTCTAACTTCTTCATAGCTTCTTTAACCTGTTGCACAATTTCATCATTTATCTTTTTAGATGATAAATATTCAACGCACGCTCTGGTTGAGATAATAAATCCAGGGGGAACAGGAATGCCAATTTTTGTCATTTCAGAAAGCTGAGCTCCTTTGTTTCCAAGCAAATTCTTCATCTCCTTGCTCCCTTCTTCAAAATGGTATACATACTTCATATTCACTGGTATCAAATAGGCTTTATATACGTTTTGCTAAGAGCCTTTTCTTTTCAAAAAAGAAAAGCTTCAGGTTCTTTGGGGATGAAACACCTTTCTTTATAAGAAAGGGGTTCTTGGGATGAAGCACTTTTTCTTTTGAAGAAAAAGGGCTCAGGAAAAGAAAACCGTTACAAAATGTATCTGTTCTTTTTGGGATGAAGCACTTTTTCTTTTGAAGAAAAAGGGCTCAGGAAAAGAAAACCGTTACAAAATGTATCTGTTCTTTTTGGGATGAAGCACTTTTTCTTTTGAAGAAAAAGGGCTCAGGAAAAGAAAATGTATCATTTTAGGACACAACCCTTTTCTAAAGAGGGCATTTATGCGAGGGGCCGGATTTGAACCGGCGATGGCCTACACCAGCAGATCTTGAGTCTGCCGCCTTAACCTAGCTTGGCTACCCTCGCTAAAATGATAACCACATTCCATTTTTAAATTTTAATTTTCATATATTTTTAGGCGGAACTTTACCAGCAAAAATATTTTTTACTATATCACGAAAACCATCAAAACCAATATATCTTCCTATAACAGCCTTTACACCAGCCTTTATTGCGTTTTGAGCAAGTTTTGTTTTAAACCATGCAGTAAATGCATAAATCCTTGCATCTTTATCAATTTTCATTATTCTTTTTGTCGCCTCCGCCCCATCTATGCCCGGCAATCTTAAATCCATTATGACGATGTCAGGTCTTTTCCCATTTTTTAAAAGTTTTTTATATAACTCGACGCCTGCCTCTCCAGTAGAAGCAAAATATATTTCCATATTTAATGGATTTAGATATTCTCTAATTAAATCCTGAATAGGTTCTTCGTCTTCAACAACAAGCATTGTTTTTTTCATGCCAATTATAAATGCAAGCCATGATTTTAATTTTTCTATTTATCTATAACTTGGAAGAATTCAGATGTGCCAAGCCATATCTCGTGAGGCAATAAATAAGATTGCATAGACAAATTCACAGGTATTGGTGCAAGAAAGGATGCATTGCTATTCATTCCTGTATTGCTGCTATCAACACATTCATAGCTTGCGCTTTGCACGGCTCCAGCTCCCGCGAAGGCAACCCCAAATGCAATAAACGCCGATATAATTGCAAATAATTTTTTCATGATTATTTATATATTCATTTTATTTAAATATTCACTCAATTTATATATTCCCAAATCATTTTCTTCCAGAAAATAATTATCATTCAGCTTAAATAAAGAGGCTGAATTGAAGAAAAGTTAATAATAGATTGGAAAACATGATTTTTATAAAAATAAAAAAGAAGCGAAAAGGGTTCCAATTTAACCCTTTTAATTTAAGCTGGTGGTTTTCCACCCTTCTTTTTCTTTTCTCTCATTTCTTCACCTTGCCCTATTTAGGCAATGCTTATCATCCAATAGGTTTATAACAGCTTCCCCAAGTGGAAGTATATATTTTTTTAAATTTTCTTTCAATTCTTTATAAGATGTTGCTACCATAAAAATTGCTATTTTATACTCTCCTGAAATCTGATAGACCCTTGAAACATTCTTAACATTTTTTATTTTTTCTGTAACCTCGTCGAGATCTAATAAAGAATTTGGATTTGCGAGAATCATTGCAAAAAAATTTAGACCAAGAGCTGTTTTATCTATCAGGGCAGTATAACCTTGTATTATGCCTGCTTCCTTGTATTATGCCTGCTTCTTCCATTGATTTTATTCTATCCCTTATGGTTGTCTCGGATCTATTAAGTATTTTAGCTATTTCTTTATAGCTTATCCTTGCATCCTTCTGGACGAGATAGAGCATTTTTTGTTGATATTGTCTATTTTTACTGCCATATTTAATTTAATATTTTTTAGTAGATAAATTTTTGTAAAAAGAGATAGAGTTTTTCATCTCCGGAATCCCATGATTCCAAAAAAAAAACAATAGAAGAGTTTATTAGGCTTGGGCTAATTTATTGAGAGAAAAACTTAAAAATTTATGTTTGTTAATTTAACTCACTCTGATCTCATGTTCTCCAGATATTGCAATATTTCCTGCCGTATCAATTGCTTCTATTTTGAATGAATGCAATCCTTTGTTAAGTTGACCCAATTCTATTCCATAAATCGGCGAGTTGCTTTCATTTTTTAAAGCATCTTCATTATGCCTTTTTTGAGCAGGATAATCTGCATATCTATACATTTCTTTTTCATTTCCATCTATTATTATTTTAACCTTGCTTATGTTATAGAATGTTTTAACTATGTCAGCATAAACAATAACGTTGCTTTCATTTGTTGGTAATGATGGCTCATAATATACATTTTTCATATCTGGCTTTTCTTCTATTCCTGAAATTGTAAAATTTATTGTTCTCTTTGCCTCATTCCCTGTCCTATCACAAGCAACTATTTTTAAAATATAATCCCCCAGTTGCAAAGAAATGTTTAAATCAAATTTATTTGATAAATTTATTTCATTTCTTCCAATAAATGCTTTTGCCATTTTTATCTCATCATTGTCTTTTATTGCTCCTTTTAAATTAAGCAATTTCATTGCTTCTCTCTCTTTCGGGCTTTCAATTTTTATCAAGGGAGGAGATAAATCTTCGACATCTATCTTATATAACTTTTTAAAATCATTGCATTCAACATATATTTTATGCATTCCAATGCTTGCATTCCAGTTTATTGAAAAATTACCATATACATTCCATGTTTCATTATCTATTTTTATTTTGCCTTCTTTTGTTGAATATCCCTCAATTCTAACAATTTTTTTATCCACAATTGGTATTTTCAGAGCATTTGAATTCTGGTTGACAATATGAATAAAGTTTCCATTCCCTTTTACACTTATTTTTAATTTGAGTATAATATCTGTTCTTTTTGCATCATTTTTAAAAACTATATAGCAATTTGTTGCATTGAAAGATAAGCTACCATTTTTTTCATATTTATACTCATAGCATTCAAAATTGCTGCCATCTAAATATTTTTTAAAATTTTCTTCATCAACAACAAAACATTTTATTTTTGAGCCCACCTTTTGATAGGCATTTTTCCAATCCCATGGATTTCTTTGATGTTGAAAAGCTTCTGTATCAAATTTTAAATTAAACTCATACTTTCCATTTCCTTCAACAATCTTTGGCTCTTTCATTGTTTTATGAATGTCAGGAAGGATGAAGCGAATATGAATATTTCTGGTTGAATTCGGGAAAAGAGTTACAAAATAATGCAATGCATTGCTCTTTCCCAATCCATAGGGTCCAATATAACTCGTCTCATCTTTTGTTATTATGAATAAATATGAATGCCCCAATCCAAGATTAAAAGAACATTTTCCATCCACGCCTGTAAAATTCCATGTGCTTGGAAATATCCATGGTATCAAGCCTGGCACACGTTCTCTATAAAATGTCCTTGCTTTTTCATATTCATCTTCCCACTTTTCTTTGATTTTATCTGGCAAAATTGACCATATCTTTGCTACATATTTATCCCATAATTTGTTTTTAAAATTGTTTGCCTTCCAACTTCCCACAACTATTACACGGACTCCATCAACAGGCTTGCCCATAGCATCTTTAATGCTGACAACAACTTTTGCTCTATCTCCTTCTTTTATATATTTTGGGGTCACATCATATATACTGCTATCACCATTCCATCCAAAAAGAGAAGAAATTATTTTATGCCAGCCATATCGATATTCATGATAATTGGCGACGCTGCCGCCGCCGTCCGCCCACCAGTTATCGCATTCATGCCATCCATCCGTCCAGAACTCACGCCATACATGGTCTTCCCCAAGGTCATTTATCCCAACACTTGGTATAAGTGCAGCTCTTTGGGCAGCTACGCTTATTTGTTGCAATTCACCGCAAAAACCATTATGCTCATGGGCAATAACATTTGGCTGTCCAGGGCGGTCGCCTATAGCGAGTTGATTTACGGTTTTTCCAACCCAGTAGTTTATTGCCTCTATAGCAGTTGGATGATTTTTCATGCTCCATTTCCATGTCCTTTTTGAAGGCGGGTGATAAGATTTTCCATCCCATAAATATTTTATTCCATTCAATTTTTCTTTCAGTAATGGATAGCCAATATCATTATGATAAAATAAATATTCCCTCCAGAATTTTCCATAAATATAGCTTGCATTTTCAAATGTAATGCGAGGATGAACAACATACCAGTAATATATTGACATTGGACAAATAACATGCTTTACAGAACCATTTTGTAGGGTATAATATTCCAATGTGCTTGAACCATTATCAAAATCTATTATATTTGCATAATCAATGTATTTATCATTCTCATATAAAAAATGAACATTATCCAACAACAATTCTGGTTCAGGAATTGCATTTGAAGGGCATGTTGCTATAGAAAAGGCTATCTCATCAACATAATTTTTAGGAGCATTTAGCAACAAATCTGCATATTTATCATCATTACCAATATCTTCAAATTGTTTTGCAAGTCTTAACTGAATCCATGAAGGAGCTCTTGCCGCAGCTTTTTTCTCTTTCTCGCTTAAATTGAAAGAAGGCAACTTAAAACTTAATCCATTGCTTTCATTAAAATGTATATAAAAATCATCTCCAGCTTTTATATATGCTTCCCTCTCAAAACTTCCTATAAAATCATTTTTTAATTCATTTTTTGTCACAATGCCTGTAGCTGGAAAAATAATCAGTATGGAAATGAATAAGCAAATCAACTTTTTCATAATGTTATAGCATTCAATAAATTAAATTTTTGCAATCAAATTTCTATTATTTTCCCGGCGCCGCCCTCCACATATTTATCTGGATAAATTTCCATAATTTCTTTCTTATGTTGCGTGCAATGGGTCGGGCAAACTAATTTCAATGGCTCTAAAACTTCATACTCATCAAAGCCATGAAAGCCTCCTATAATAGCATAAGGATTGCCAAATTTTTTTGAAGCCATGATTATATTTTTTATGCCTGGATGAGAGCATCCGACAATGATTACCAAACCTTTTTCATGTTTTATCACCATTGACTGCTCTATTCCATTTAACTCTCCAGTTGAAAATATGTTATCATGAATTTTAATGGCATTACTTATTATAACCCTGTTTTCTGCCTTTACATTGAAGGAAGCTGGAACATAAATTTTTGCATTTTTATTCAATTGAAGTATTTTATCCAGCCCTCCTGTATGGTCCCAGTGGGCATGAGAAATGAAAATTTCTTTTATATTTTTTTCATCTATTCCCAGTTTTTTCATATTATGAAGCAATATTTTCCCATTTGCTCCTGTATCAAATAAAATTTTTATATCATTAAATTCAATAAATGCAGAAAAACCCCAATCTGCATATAAATCTTTTCTGTAAGCCGTATTATCATAAACTATTGTTATTTTCATTTATTTTTATAATGCAATGTAATTTTAAATTTTTGCATAAAATCAATATATTGGACGGGGAGTGAAGCTGAGTATAAAAATTATGATGGCTGCTATGGCAAGCATCTTTCTTTTTTTATCAAGAGGCATAAGCTCATTCAATGCAGGAGGATGTTGGGGACCAATGAAAAATATTATTATAAGAAGCATGAACAACCAGCTTCCTCCCCCAAGAAATGAAAGAGAGGCAAGTAATGCAATTGCCCCAAAACTTGCATATCTATGCCTTTCTTTTAATACTGCTCTTGCCACATGCCCGCCATCTAACTGACCCGCTGGTAATAAATTTATGGCTGTCACAAGCAAACCAACCCAGCCTGCAAAAGCAGTTGGATGCAGCTCTATGGTATAGCCTCGGGGAACATGTATCATTATATTCGAAAGTATTGAGAAAAGAAGACTTTGCCCGAGTTGAGGAGTTCCTTTTGGAACACTGGAAACAGGAATAACAGAAGATAGATGCAAGCCAATTATCAAAACAGGTATTGCAACAATGAAGCCTGCCAATGGTCCAGCTATGCCGATATCAAGTAAAGATTTCCTATCTGGGATTGGCTCGCGCATGGATATCAAAGCGCCCATCGTTCCAAGAGGCAGAACAGGATTTGGAGGAATTGGTATAAAATATGGCAAACTCGCAGCCACGCCATGTTTTTTTGCGGCAAAGTAATGTCCCATTTCGTGTATTCCAAGTATTGAAAGCAATGGCAGAGAGAAGAATATAAATCCATTTAAAATTTTTGCAGGAATTAGCATTTCATTTAGCATTTGCATTGTGTTTCCAGATACAAATAAAAGAGAGCCAGATAGAGTTGTTGTTATAATTGTAAGAACAAGCAAAAGAATGTTTATCCATAATGGTCTTCCCCTAACTTTTTTCTTATATGCAACAAATATGATATACTCACCATTGTGATATCTTAGCAATGGAATGAAATTTATTTTCTGCAAGTCCATCCTTAAAAAATTAAATTTTTGCTCTATTATTTGGTTTTCTTTTGGTAAATCAACATGAAATAAAAATATTCCATCCTCATATTTCATGTCATATACACTAAAATACTTTCCAACTTTATTGCGGAGCATTTGTATCGTTTCTTCGTCGGGATATGATACCCATGTTGGCACAGGTAAAGAAGGAAAGATTAATAATAAATGTTTTGATGAAAATTATGGAATTATCAAAAATTGGAGAAAGAAAAATTGTTGAAATGATAACAAAGAAATTTGGCATTCCAATGGATGACTGTGCATTAATTGATTTTGATGAGCAATATCTTATCATAACTACAGATATGGTGTATGAAAAGACGCATTTCCCTGAAGGAGCAAAACCATATCAAAAAGGATGGTATGCCATAGCCGTAAATTTAAGTGATATTGCTTCTAAAGGAGGAATTCCAATGGTATTTGATGTTGCGATAGGCATGCCAAGGGAATATAAAATAAGCTCTTTAAAAGAATTAATAAATGGAATGGAAGATTGCATGAAAGAATATGGTGGAAATCTTATAGGAGGAGATACAAAAGAGACAGATTTTTTAACAATGGCTGTAACTGCTATAGGAAAAGTTCCAAAAGATGAATTTATGCCAAGAAAAGGAATAAAAATTGGCAATGCTGTTTATGTTACAGGAAATTTGGGAAAGGAAGCTTCTCTTTACAAAAATGATTTTGATAAATTGTTATTAGTAAAACCACGAATTAGAGAAGGAAGATTTCTTGCAAGGACAAAATATGTAACAAGTTGCATGGATTTATCTGATGGACTTGCTTCCTCGTTATATCAATTAAGCAAGATAAATAATGTTGGATTTAGAATATATGAAGACATGCTTCCCTTATCAGAAGAAGCCTTGAAAATGAAAAAACCAGTTCAATTTGCTTTATATCATGGAGGAGATTTTGAACTTTTATTCACACTCCCAGAAGAAAAGGGGAAAATAATAGAAAAAAGAATAGATGCTCATAAGATAGGATATGTTATAAAGGATAAAAAAATATTGCTAATAAAGAATGGAAAAAAAATGAGGATAGAGAATAAGGGATATGAACATTTTAAATCATGAAGTAATTACCTTTTTCCAAAATTTATACATAACTATTACAATGCCAGTATATGCAACCAGACCAATAAAAATCATTGTATAAACCAAAAACTCTCTATTGAAATATGCCAGAATTGCCCCTATCATTATTGAAAAAAGACGAACATCTCTTCCAAAGAAAGACGCCCTTAATCCTGTTAAATGGTAGATATAACTTGGTAATATGGCAGATGAGAATGCAAGAAAGAATGAAATCACACTAATCTCTGTAAATCCGTAAGAAAATAACATTCCCAAGACAATTAAAAAATCTGCAAACCTATCAGTTAATGCATCAAAGACTTTGCCAAAATTTGTTTTCATATTTTTTATCCTCGCCACTTCTCCATCGCATCCATCTACTATTGAACAAATTTGAGCTGTTATACCAGCAGGAATGATAATGTTCATAAAGAAAAGGATAGATGAAAAAATACCCAATAAAAATGATACTAATGTCATCATATTTGGGGTAAAAAAATCATATCTTGCAATATTTTTTGTAATTTTTTTAGAAATTTTTCTATTTATATTCTTTGATATAATTC
>JAGGSX010000094.1 GCA_021158865.1 Thermoplasmata archaeon | reverse complement strand
ATTCTATTGTTGGAAATGAAATAAGAATAATAGCAATAGTAATAGAATGGGTAAGTCATAAGGAGGATGAAAAAAGATTTAAGTATTGAGATTTTAACTTCAGTTAATAATTCAGCGTTATTCATTTGTAAAATTTTATATCAAAAATTTTTTAAAAAATGCTTTCATAATAATATGGAATTTAAAATTGAAAGCCCTGCATTTAGAAATGGGGAGGAAATACCCATAAAATATACATGTCAGGGAGATGACATCTCACCACCATTGGAATGGAAGGGTTTGCCAGAAGAAACTGAAGAAATCGCTATTATATGCGATGACCCTGATGCCCCATTGATGGTATGGGTTCACTGGATTATATATGGAATATCCCCAGAAAAAAATGGATTGCCTGAGGCTGTTCCAAAAAAAGAAATCCTTGAAGAAGGAGAGAAACAGGGAAAAAATAGCTGGGGAAGAATAGGATATGGTGGCCCCTGCCCGCCTGGCGGAAAGCCTCATAGATATTATTTCAAAATATATGCTCTGGATAAAAAGCTGGATATTGAACAAGGCATTAAGAAAAAAAGATTACTCAGAGAGATGGAAGGGCATATAATTGCCAAAGCCGAGCTTATAGGGAAATACGCAAGAAAGTGATTATATGTTTTCCAGCTTTTTTATAATATAATCCCCCATTTGCGAGGTTGTTGCTCCATCGCTCCTTCCTGTTATTATACATTTCCTTTCATATTGACATGCATCAATAGCCATATCCAATTTCTTTGCCTTTTCTACATAACCTATATGGTTTAACATCATTGCAACAGCCCTTATTAGGCTCGTTGGGTCGGCATATTCAGCTCTACCTTCTTCAACCATTCTTGTAGCAGAGCCGTGTATTGCTTCAAACATTGCATAGTGCTTGCCAACATTTGCGCTGCCGGCTGTGCCGACGCCGCCCTGAATCTGTGCTGCTTCATCGCTCAATATGTCGCCATATAGATTTGGTAGGACAATTACTTTGAAGTTTCTTCTTCTTGCAGGATCCAGAAGCTTTGCTGACATTATATCAATAAACCAATCATCCCATTCTATGTCTGGATAATCTTCTGCAATTTTTTTTGCTATTTCCAGAAATTTGCCATCTGTTGCTTTGATAACATTTGCTTTTGTTACCACTGTTACTCTATCCAGATTGTTTTTTTTCGCATATTCAAATGCAAGTCTTATGATACGTTCAGCTCCAGGATTTGTTATAACTTTAAAATCTATTGCAAGCTCATCAGTTACATTTATGCCTCTATTTCCGAGAATATAAGCACCTTCAGTATTCTCTCTAAAAATTGTCCAGTCAATTCCCTTTTCAGGAACTTTAACAGGGCGAATGTTTGCAAATAAATCTAACTCACGCCTTAAAGCAACATTTGCACTTTCTATATTTGGCCATTTATCCCCTCTTTTAGGTGTTGTTGTTGGTCCCTTAAGCAAAACATGACATTTTTTTATTTCTTTCAGAACGGCATCAGGAACAGCCTTACCTTCTTTTACCCTGTTTTCAATTGTAAGCCCATTTATCTCTCTTATTTCAATCTTTCCTTCCTCTATTTCTTCTTTAAGCAAAAATTTCATCACACGCTCTGCTTCCCTGCTTATATATGGTCCTATTCCATCACCGCCAGCAACTCCAATGATGATTGGCTTCAACTTATTATAATCAATCCATTTATAATCTGTTTTCATTCTTTCAATTCTTTCAAGTTGCTCTTTTATTATTTCTTCAAAATGATTTTTTGCTTTTTCTATTGCATCCATTTAATCACCCCCAAAGAGTTTTTCATCATGCACATAAAGAATGTCATCATAAGGATGGCGGTAAAGCCTTGATTTAAGCCTTTTTTGGTCTAATGCATGTCCGATAAATCCAATGCTCCTTCCCAAAACAAACAATCCATTCAGCCCGCCCATTTCTATAAATTCATTTATTTCATCGTCATTAAATGCTCCAATGTTTTTCATCAAATCAACAAACAAAATCCCAATGCATCCATCCACATTGAGAATCAAATTATTTCTCTTGGCAGTTGTTATTTTCTCGACTTCGAGAGCATATTTAAGCAGCTCTACCTTCGGAAAATTTTTGAAAGCAAATTCTTTAAGCAACTCCACGCGCTTGTCAGGATTCTGCACACTTTTCACACGATGACCAATACCAGGAATATACATTCCTTTTGCCTTCATCTCATTCACAAATTCTTCTGGTTTTAATTTTCGGTCATAGGCGCTCTTAAAATATTTTGCAGCATCCGATATGGCGCCGCCGAAACGGGGACCTATGGTAAGTAATCCTGAAACAAGAGAATCAATAATATCTTTTCCAGCTCTTGAAGTAATAATTGCATTATGAGCTCCACTTACAGCTGGGCCATGGTCAGCCGTTATCATCAAAACAAGCTCGATGAACTTTCTTGCATAATCTGGCAACAATTTTTTAAACCACAATAAACCTATCACTCCTCCAATTCCTATATCATCTTCAATAACCTTGCTTATTGGCATTCCAGCATACAATAATTCCTCGCCACTATCATCTGATATTGTGCATATAAATTCTCTTGCCTTTCTTATCATTCCATTTTTTAATGCAACTTTATAATCAACTGGAATGACTGGAGGCTCAATCTCCTTTATTTCTGGTATTTTTCCTTCTTTTTTCAAATCTTCAAAAACTTTTTTAATTGCTTCTCCCAATTCATCAAAACTTGAAGGAACTATTGCTCCTGCCTCTCTCAATGCTTCAATTTTTGCATCTGCTGTTTCCTTTTTTCCGCTGACTTTAGCACCAGCGTGTCCAAATTGAACTTCTCCAGGAAAAACTTTTGCACATGTTCCAGAAATCCAGGCAATGAGTGGCTTTTTTATTGCCCCATTTTTCAATGCATCAACAACTTCATATTCTTTTGTTCCTCCAACTTCGCCCAGCATAACCATCATTTTTATATCAGGATTTTCTTCATATCTAAGCAAATGGTCGAGTAGGGTAGAGCCCGGATATCTATCCCCTCCTATAGCAATTCCTTCATAAATTCCATTGCTGTTTTGCTGTATTATATTGAACATTTCATTTACCATACCTCCAGATACGGTAACCAATCCAACAGAGCCATGGCGATACAATTTCAATGATTTCAAATTGTCCATTGCTCCTCCTGTATTTCCTATTTTAAATGCTCCTGCCCTCATTCCGCCTACTGTTGCTGGCCCTATAATCCATTTATTTTTTTGTTTTGCTGCCTTTGCCATCTTTCTTTCCAATCTTTCAGGTATTCCTTCTGCAATTATTGCTATTGTCCTTATTGTTTCTGTTTCTATTGCTTCCATTGTTGTTTGATAGGCAGAACGATATGAAGAAAAATTTATCATGACATCAGCTTCAGGATGTCTTTTAGTGGCTTCCTTTAAACTTCTATATACTGGCAACAAAATTTCTTTTGTTCCAAAAAATACTTTTATATAGCCCTCTCTCGTTGGATTTACAACAGCTGCTACAGATGGCTTGCTTCTCCTGCATAAATAGTCAAAATCCAGCATGCGCTGTATTGCATTTTTTTGTTCCCCATATATTATTGCTTGCGTATCTTTATCAAATAAAACATACTTCATTCCATCACCTCCTCCAAAGCAATTTTAACAATCCTTGTCATGTGGAGCTCTGGACCATAAACTTTTATTCTAATTCCAAGTTTTTCAAGTTCTTTCATTTGTTTGAGTCCCTGCTGATAATTTGGTCCCCCTCTCCTGACATATATCCTAACATCATTTTCAATGAGTTTTTCTTTATACTCCTTCAATGCTTTTATTATTCCCTCAAAAGTTTTTGCCACATCTGTAAAATTTGCTATTCCGCCTCCAATTATGAGTATCTTGCCTTTATTTCTCGTCATCAAATCAAGTATTGTTTTTGCATACTCGTATGTCTCATCTGTTGAAGGATTCCCACTGTATTCGCCATAATTTGCCAGCTCATTTCCATATCCTAAATCAACAATTGTATCCGCATAAATCACGCTTGCGCCGCCGCCAGCCACCATTGTCCATATTTTTCCATGAGGATTTAAAATCGTTAATTTCATGCTCGCTCCAGATTTTTCATCAAGTTGCTTTATGTATTTTTCTTCTGGCAGAAGCTCTCTTCCAAAAGGAGCTGGAAATTCTATATTTCCCCATTTTTTTGCCATCCAGAACATGGCTGCATCATCCAACTTTGCAACTGTATCAATTGGAATAATGTTATTGTCAACAATTGTAAATGGATTTAATTCAATAAATGTATAATTCAAATCTACATAAAACTTATACAATGCTTTTATAAAATCAGCCATTTTTTCGAGCTCGCTTTCATTTAACTCTTTTGATAACGCCGTCTTTAAATCAATATCGTCTATGCTTTCATCAATTGGAACATCTATGGTTATAACTTTATCCCAGTTTTCTTCTATGTCCACGCCGCCAGCCGTAGAGAAATATATGTGGTCTGCTTCTCTATCATCTTTTATTGCAAGATAATATTCCTTATCATGTTTTATATATGGTTCAACCAAAAAATGAGTTAGTTTTCCTTCTATGCTACCTACTCTAATATTTTTATTCATTTTATCTTCAATCCATTTTTCTGCCTCTTCATAACTTGCATTTAGCAATATCAATCCATGCTTACCTCTTTTACCAAAAAGCATATCTGGCTTCACAACAAGCCTGCTTTCTTTAATCCATTTCTCTGCCTCTGCAACTTTTTTTAGTGGATTATCAGGTGTAACCATGGCAGCTTTTATAGGCAGATTAAATTCACCATAATCTGGCAAATATTTTGCCAGCATTTTTTTTGCATCATATTCCCTTATACCACGTTGAGCCATTTTATCACCTCTTATTTTTTATATATGCCAATTTTCCCCCAGCTTTAATTATGGAAATTTCTCTTTTACTTAGGGCATGGGTCAAAATAATTTCCTTATTTTTTGTTATATTCTTCATGAGAATATTTTCTTCCAATCCATTCAAAATTATTTTAATTTTGTCTCCTTGCTCGATTTCATTATAATCTTCCTTTTCTTTGAAAATTAATGGCAATACACCAAAATTTATTAAATTTGCATGATGAATGCGTGCAAACGATTTGGCTATTACTGCTTTAATTCCAAGATATTTTGGAGCTATTGCAGCATGCTCCCTGCTTGAGCCTTGACCATAATTATGCCCTCCAATTATGAAGCCACCATTCTTTTTTCTTGCCCTTTCATAAAAATTTGCATCGATTATGCTAAATGTATATTTACTTATTTCAGGGACATTGCTTCTGAGAGGCAAAATTTTTGCCCCTCCTGGAAGAATGTGGTCAGTTGTTATATTATCTCCCAATTTAAGCAAAACCTCGCCTTCTAAAATCTCTGCCAATGGTTTAAATTCTGGCAATGGCTTGATGTTTGGTCCTCTAACCACTTCAACTTTTTCATGAGAAGACGGAGGTAAAATCATGCTGTCATCTATTATGAATTTATCGGGCAATTGAATTTCTGGATAATTCCCCAACTTTCTTGGGTCAGTTATCTCTCCATATATGGCACATGCAACAGCTGTTTCTGGAGATGAGAGATAAACCATTGCATCTTTTGTTCCACTTCTCCCCAAAAAATTTCTGTTGAAAGTTCTCACACTAACGCCTTTGCTCGGTGGCGCCTGCCCCATTCCTATACATGGCCCGCATGCATTTTCAAGAATTCTCGCTCCTGCCTTAACAATATCTTCAATTTCTTTGCTCTCAATTAAATGCAAAATTACCTGCCTTGAGCCAGGAGAAATAACCATACTCACATTTTTATGAACTTTCTTTCCTCTGAGCAATTTTGCAACCATTTTTAAATCTCTTAACGATGAATTGGTGCAACTTCCTATGGCGACCTGATCAACTTTTATTCCTTCTACATCTTTAACTCTTTTAACATTTCCAGGGCTGTGAGGAAGAGCAATCAAGGGTTCAATGTCATCCAAATTTATTTCAATTATTTCATCATATTCTGCGTTCTCGTCTGGCTGCAAAGGTTTCCATCCATTACGAGCCTGCCCATCTAAAAATTTTTTTGTAATTTCATCAGATGGAAATATTGATGTTGTTGCTCCAGTTTCTGTTCCCATATTTGTTATCGTTGCTCTCTCAGGAACGCTAAGCCCTTTTATTCCCGGTCCAGTATATTCAAGAACTTTATTCACAGCTCCCTTAACTCCAATTCTCCTCAAAACTTCAAGAACAACATCTTTAGCCGCAACAAAGGGTTGCAATCTGCCAGTCAAATAAACATTTACAACTTCAGGCATTTTAAGATAAAAAGGCTCACCAGCCATCGCAGCAGCAACATCCAAGCCGCCGGCACCTATAGCAATCATTCCCATCCCGCCCGCCGTAGGCGTATGGCTGTCGCTTCCCAGCAATGTTTTGCCGGGCAAAGCAAACCTTTCTAAGTGGATTTGGTGACATATTCCGTTGCCAGGACGTGAGAAGTATATGCCATATTTTGAAGCAATGCTCTGTAAGTAGCGATGGTCGTCAGCATTTCTAAAATCTGTCTGCAATGTATTGTGGTCAACATAACTAACGCTTAATTCAGTTTTTATTTTTTTTATACCCATTGCCTCAAGCTCGAGATAAACCATTGTTCCTGTTGCATCCTGTGTCAATGTTTGATCAATTTTTATTCCTATTTCATTGCCTGCCTCTAACTCACCCTCTACTAAATGCTCACTCAATATTTTCTGGGTCAAATTCATTGATCTAAATTACATATTGTTATATAAAATTTTTCATTATAAATAAATAAAAACATTTAAAATATTTTTATGTTATTTTTTTATTTAATTTTTTTTACTTTTTTATAAATTTTTGTATAACCCTGTATTTTATTTTTTCCATTGATGATGAATTATAATCTTCTATGACTGAAACAGCATGTCTTATTTCATTTTCTCCTCCAGCAAGTAAAACATTCAATCCTCGCTGAGCTGCATCTATAGAAGCATTTATTGCGGAAAATTCAAAAGATGGCTTTATACCAATTTTTTTGAAAATAATTTTTCCTATTATGTCTATTGCTGCTGTTTTATCAAATTTTAATTTTTTAATCTCATTTTCAATTTTTTTAACATTTGCCACCTTGCTCCCTCCCTCATAAGGCATTGGGAGCATCAATAAATAAATTTTACCCATTCCCATATCAATTATTCCTTCAACATCTTTCAATGCAACATCCTCGCCCTTCATGGCATTTTCCATAGAAACAGCATAACAGCTTGACTTTTTATTTGGATGGGCATATAAAAAACCATTTTTCATAAAAATGGCTACTTTGCATCCTTTTTTTATATCATTTCCAGCTATTGCAGAAAAACTTTCTATTATTTTCAATTTATTTTTCTTTTCGTTTATATATCTTTCAATGTCATCCACAATTGAAAAAATTTTTTCAATCCCTTTATTCGTAGCTTTATAATATCCATTCACAACGCTTACCAATCCATCTTTTTTCATTTTTTTGATATAATCAGAAATAGCCTGCTTTGTGACCCCTAACTTTACAGCAATTTGATTTAATGTAGAATAATTTCCAGTTGCAATTTCTAACAATATGATATATTTTTTTGAAAGTATTTCTTCTATCATGCATAAACAATGCCATTCTTTTTTTAAGATTTTGCCAGAGCCCTTTTTCTTCAAAAGAAAAAGTGCTTCATCCCAAGAACCCCTTTCTTATAAAGAAAGGTGTTTCATCCCCAAAGAAAACTGATACATTTTTCTGCCAGCGCTTTTTCTAAAAGGCTCAAAAAATGTAAAGGTTCTTTCCCCGAGGGCTTTCTTTTGAAGAAAGGGCTCAAGAGCTATCATAGAGCTGCAAAGCTAACGACTTTATCTCCTTTATTTAATTTTATTAACCTAACTCCCATTGTATTTCTTCCCTGTTTCCTTATATTCTCCGCTTTTATTCTTATCATCATCCCATGTTTTGTAGATATCAATATTTCATCTTCATCATCTGCAGCCATAATCCCAACAACCTGACCATTCCTTTCATTTATTTTTATGGTTTTAACTCCTTTTGCCCCTCTTTTTGTTTCTCTATATTTTTTCAATGCTGTTCTCTTTCCGTATCCGTTTTCAGTTATTGTAAGTAAATCGCCATCTTTTGCAACTTCCATTGATATAACACTCCTTCTCATTCCTATTACCCCCCTCGTATTTCTTCCCGTCTGTCTCACTTCTTTTTCATCAAAAACACAGGCGTATCCGTCTGGAGAGGCAAGGATTATTTTGTCTCCTTTTCTAACTATTTTAA
The DNA here is from genome assembly GCA_021158865.1 of Thermoplasmata archaeon. Classification (GTDB taxonomy): domain Archaea; phylum Thermoplasmatota; class E2; order UBA202; family JdFR-43; genus JAGGXW01. The sequence continues at coordinate 12,091 of JAGGSX010000094.1, read as the reverse complement.
CTGAAACGATTGAATCTCCATCCAATTTTATGGCTTTTATTCCTGTTAACCTTATTTTTGAATATAATGCGAGAGATGTTTTTTTAACAATTCCATTTCTTGTAGCAAAAATTATTGCATCATTAAACTCTTTTACTGGAATCATTTCCACTATATCTCCAGAAGGAAGGAAATTTACTATAGCTCTGCCCTTGCTCTGCCTTGTTCCTTGAGGTATTTGATATGCTTTTTTTGAATAGACTTTTCCATCTGAAGAAAAGAATAGAATTGTATCATGTGTTGATGCATTAATTATTTTATATATGCTGTCGCCTTCTTTCATTTTCATTGCATTGAGTCCTTTTCCTCCTCTCCTTTGCATTCTATATTCATCTATGGATATTCTCTTTATGTAGCCATGATTTGTTAAAATTATGACAACTGGCTCATCCTGTATTAAATCTTCTATACTAACTTCCGTCTCTTCTTCTCTTATCTCTGTTCTTCTATCATCTCCATAGGTTTCTTTAAGATATGTAAGTTCTTCTTTTATTATTCTATCTATCTCTTTTTTATCCGACAATATTTTGGTTAGCCTTTCTATCTCTTTCAATTTTTCTTCCCTTTCCTTTTTCAAAGATTCATATTCCATACCTGTCAATGATTGTAATTTCATGGAAAGAATTTCTTTTGCCTGTATTTCAGAAAAATTATACTTTTCAATCAATTTTTCCATTGCTTCTTTTACATCTCTCGATTTTCTTATTAATGAAATTACATCATCAATGTTTTCTTGAGCTTTTATAAATCCATCGAGAACATGCTTCCTTTCCTGAGCTTTTTTTAAATCAAATTTACTTCTCTTGGTTATAACATTTCTTCTATGTCTTATGTATTCATATATCAATCCTTTTAGATTCAGAAGTTTTGGCTCTCCATCGACCAATGCAATATTCAATATTCCAAATGTTACTTCAAGTTGGGTATGCTTCAACAACTGATTTTTGATTATTTCTGGCATTGCATCTTTTTTCAATTTAATGAATATTCTTATGCCACTCCTATCCGATTCGTCCCTTAAATCAGATATACCTGTTATGATGCCTTTTCTCACCAATTCTGCTATTTTTTTTATGACTTCTGCCTTATTTACCATGTATGGCAATTCTGTTACGACAATGTTATCATCTTCGAAATGAATTTTAGCTCTCACTCTTATTAGCCCTCTCCCTTCTGAATAAGCTCTATATATCTTATTCCTTCCATATATTATTCCTCCTGTTGGAAAATCTGGTCCTTTAATGTATTTCATCAATTCTGCAGTTGTTATATCTGGGTTATCTATAGTTGATATTATTGCATCTACAACTTCTCTCAAATTATGAGGAGGCATATTCGTTGACATCCCTACTGCTATGCCTGTAGAACCATTTACGAGCAAATTTGGGAGCAATGCTGGAAGAACAGAAGGTTCTTTCAATGTCCCGTCAAAATTATCACGCCATTCTACCGTATCTTTCTCTATATCCTTCAGCAACTCCTTACTTATCTTTCCAAGCCTCACCTCAGTATATCTCATCGCCGCCGGGCTGTCGCCATCTATGCTTCCAAAATTTCCCTGTCCATCGATAAGGCAATAACGCATTGAAAAAGGTTGAGCCATTCTTACCAGAGCGTCATATACAGCCATGTCGCCATGAGGATGATATTTTCCTAAAACCTCACCAACAACTCTTGCTGACTTGCGGTGTGGCTTATTATAATGAAGACCCATCTCATTCATTGCATACAATATGCGGCGATGCACTGGCTTTAATCCATCTCTAACATCTGGCAATGCTCTCCCAACAATCACACTCATTGAATAATCAAGGTATGATGTTTTCATCTCTTCTTCTATAGGCTTTATAATTATCCTATCAGATATCAAGATTAATTACCTCCTTTGCATGCATTTCAATAAATCTTCTTCTTTCTTCAACATTTTTTCCCATCAATATTGTAAAAAGTTCATCTGCTTCTATTGCATCTTCTATTTCGACTTTCTTTAATATTCTTTTATCAGGATTCATTGTTGTTTCCCATAGTTGCTCAGGATTCATTTCTCCTAAGCCCTTATATCTTTGAATGCTTGCTCCATTTCCTGCTATTTTACGCATTTCTTCATCACTATAGGCATAGAAACTTTTCTTTCCTTTCTTTATTCTATATAAAGGAGGCTGGGCAATATAAACATAGCCATTTTCAATGAGCTCACGCATATATCTGAAAAAGAAAGTAAGCAATAAAGCTCTTATATGAGCTCCATCAACATCTGCATCTGTCATTATTATTATTTTGTGATAATTCGCTTTTCTAATGTCAAATTCATCTCCTATACCTGTTCCAATGGAAGAGATTATAGCCCTTATTTCATTATTTTCCAGCAATTTATCAAAGCTTGCTTTTTCAACATTCAAAATTTTTCCTTTAATTGGAAGAATAGCCTGATATTTTCTATCTCTCCCTTGTTTAGCTGAACCTCCCGCAGAATCTCCTTCTACGATAAATAGCTCACATTTTTCTGGTTCATTTGAAGTGCAATCCGAAAGTTTCCCAGGCAATGAAGAAGATTCGAGATAGCTCTTTTTTCTCACCAATTCCCTCGCTTTTTTTGCTGCCTCTCTTGCACGAGATGCTTCAATAGCCTTTTCAATGATACTTTTTGCCACATCTGGGTTTTCTTCAAAAAATATGGATAGCTTGTCATAAACAATGTTTTCAACAATTCCCTTAACTTCTGAGTTTCCAAGTTTTGTTTTTGTCTGTCCCTCAAATTGCGGATTTGGAACTTTGCATGATATTATGGCGGTCAATCCTTCTCTTACATCCTCCCCACTTAGAACTTCATTTCCTTTGAATATATTTTTTCTTCCATATTCATTCAAAGCTCTTGTCAATGCAGATTTAAAACCCGATAAGTGGCTGCCTCCTTCTTTTGTGTTTATATTATTCACAAATGTATAAACGTTTTCAGCATACCCATCAGTATATTGTATAGCCACTTCTACTTTAACGTTATCTTTCTCTCCTTCAAAATATATAACATCGTGAAGTGAATTTTTATTTCTATCTATATATTTTACAAATTCAGCTATCCCACCTTCATATTTAAATACATCTCTCTTTCCTTCTCTCTTATCTTCCAGACTTATTTCAAGTCCTTTATTCAAAAACGCAACTTCCTGCAATCTTTTCCTTATTATATAATAATCAAATTGCTTATTCCCAAAAATATCACCATCAGGATAGAATGTGACCTTTGTTCCAGTTTCATTTGCACTCCCAGCTTCTTTCAGCTTTGTAACAGGTTTCCCCTTCTCATATCTCTGCCTATATATTTTTCCGTCTCTTCTCACTTCCACTTCCATCCATTCTGAAAGAGCATTGACAACAGACACGCCGACGCCATGCAGCCCGCCCGCCACCTTATAAGCTCTTTGGTCAAATTTTCCACCGGCGTGCAATTTTGTCATAACCACTTCTATACCAGATATTCCATAATCTCTGTGAATTTCAGCAGGTATGCCACGCCCATTATCATTTATTGTTATACTACCATCTTTATTTATTGTAACTTCGATTTTGCTGCAATATCCAGCCAAAGCTTCATCAACAGAATTGTCAACAACTTCTTCAACCAAATGATGCAGTCCATGCACATCTGTAGAGCCAATATACATTGCAGGTCTTTTTCTAACTGCTTCTAAACCCTCAAGTACTTTTATTTTATCTATTCCGTATTCTTCTGTCATTTTTTAAAAATTATTTAAAAATTTTTGTTTCGTTATGCTCCTTATGTGTATGCGTTATCTCTCCTGCTTCCATCTTATTCCAGCAATTTTCACAGAATAATTTTCCACATATCGGACATTCATATACCATCCCTCTGTATTCTGGGTCAAGTAAATTTCTACCGCATACACTACAGGATGCCAGTTCCTTATATTTCTCCCTGCATGGCTTGCATACAGCTATTTCCGGAGTGAGTAAATTCCTAATCTTTTCCCTTGCAATTTCTTCATCCATAGTTATCATTATTCTAAATGCTTGAGTGAATATAAATGTTATGAATGGCCTAAATTGGAATCATTATATCTGGAGATAGTAATTGCCTTTGGGTATGGTTTTGGGAATCCCACAACTCCTCAAAAGATTCAACATCAATATTCCATGTATGTCCTTGATAGGGTGTTGTAAAGATATCTTCTATTATATGAAGGTTTATTTTGACTTTTTCACCACTTTGAAATTTATTTTTTAAATCTCCTTTAAATGGTAATCTTGCGCTACCATTTGAAGAAAAATTGACCAATGTTGCATTATATTGGGCATTGTATGTCATATTCTTTATTGTATCTTCTATTATTAGAATATCACCTTTATCAAGACTTTTAAGCTTTTCACTATAGGTATATGTGGCATTATCCATGTTTCTTTCCGTGTCATTCTGCGTAAATTTAATGAATCCATTCATATTCATCGTGAGTGTTTTTGCTTTTTCTGCTTTTTTTTCCACGCATCCAGCCAATATAAAAATTGCGGATATTGCTATCGCCATCACAACTTTTTTCATTGTCGCTTAACTATATCCTATATAAATATTTTTTGTCACTATCATCAATATTATATGAGAAAATCTTTAATAATTGTATCGTATCTAAAAATATGAAAGCAAAAGGTGTGAAAGATGAATTTTGGAAAATTATCAGTATAGTGCTCATCATAGTAATAATTATTCTTGCGGCTTCTTTTTATCCATCAGAGAAGAAGCAAAAAGAAAATAAACTCAGCGTAGATGCAATGTATCTATTGAAAGAAGGAGAAGAAAAGGGGTGGGTGAATGCTTCAGCAATAATTTATCTAACAAATACGGGTGCAAAATCTGGAGAAATTAAAATCATTACCTATTTAATAGAGAGCCGGAATGGAATAGCAGTTGACAAAAAAGAAATAAAAGTCGGCAGTATTGAAAAGGATAAAACTGAAGAGGAAGAAATCCAGATCCAGATGGAAAATTCGAGCTATAACATGGATGTTCTTGTGTTTGAAGATGGATTACTGAAAGTAAAAGGGGGCACTGGAATAAACGTTTTTTATGATAAAGGATGGAATATTGAGATGCGTTCTCCTGAATTCTATGAAATGCATGGTAATGAATAATAAATATAAATATGCTATTTTATTAAACAACAATGGACGATATTGATAGATTCCTGAAAGAAGACCTTGATGAAAGAGGAGATGTCACTTCAAATGCAATAATTGGAGATTTAGAAGGAAAGGCTTGCATAATTACAAAAGAATCGTGCATTTTAGCTGGAATAGAAGAAGCAATAGAAGTTTTTAAAAGGCTGGGGACAAACGCCAAAGCAATAAAGAAAGACGGAGATGAAGCAAAACCTAAAGAAAAAGTCATTGAGATAGAAGGAAAAATAAAGTCAATTCTCGCCGGCGAGCGCCTTGCCCTAAATTTTTTATCTAGAATGAGCGGTATAGCAACTTTGACCAATGAACTGACAAAGATGTGCAAGAAAAAAAATCCAAATGTGAAGGTGGCTGCAACGAGGAAAACAACTCCAGGATTTAGAAAATATGAGAAGAAAGCTGTTTTGATAGGCGGCGGCGAGCCTCACAGAATGGGTTTGTATGATGGGATTTTGATAAAAGATAATCATCTTGCATGCATTTCAATAAGGGAAGCAATAAGAAAGGCAAAGAAAACTGGCATGCCTGTTGAAGTGGAAGTTGAAAGCATGGAGGATGCAATGATAGCAGCAGAAGAAAAAGCTGATGTAATAATGCTCGATAACATGAAGCCAGCAGAGGGAAAGCTTGCAGCAAACAGAGCAAGAAAGATAAATCCAGATGTTATAATAGAAGCTTCGGGAGGAATCACACCTGATAATATAGCAAACTATACATTTGCAGATAGAATATCTTTGGGTATGCTAACTCACTCTATAAAAAGCAAAGATTTTTCGCTTGAAATAGAGAAAGTTTATTAAAATTAAAATATCAATTTGAATGCGAGGTAGGTAACAATAATCATCAGCGTTGCATGTCTAAGCCCTGCTATAATTTTTCCCTCAGATAATGCTCCAGCAACAATTCCATTCCCTATTGCTTGAGATAAAGCAGTGCATACATATATGAATTTATACTCTTCAACATTTCCGCTGCCTCCTCCAAGTCCTATGCCTCCCAAACCGCCGGTCGATTGAGTGGCTGTTATCAATTTAGGCAGAAACATTCCCGCAAGAACTGCTATTACAGCAAGGAAAACAAAGAATGTTACATATATTATCATGAGATACATTTTCATTTCTGTTTTTCTTTCAGCCTGTAAAATTTTTATTTCTCTCACATTTTTTGCAGCTGCTTCAATAACGTCTGCAACTTTTCCTCCAGATTCAGATGCTTTTACAACCATGGCAGTTGTTCTTTTTACTAAAGGTGTGTTTATCCTTTCTCCAAATTGTTCCAAAGCTTTACTGAAAGGAACTCCCCATGATATCTGAACAGCCATTTTTTTAATCTCAGGTGTAAGATAACCATAATCTCCTCTCGCCGCTGATTCAACAGCCTGAGCCATGGTCATACCAGCCTTCCTCGATTCAGCCAAATCTCTCAAAAATTCGGGGAAACGGTCTTCCATTGCATCAACTTTTCTGTATCTACTATATTCATAAAATCCAAAAGGACCAATTAAAACGAGTATGCCAAATATTGCAAAATCTATAGAATTTCGGGATGACAATCTTATCGAGCCAATTGAAGTCATCATTTTCCACTGAACCATTAAGGAAAGGACTATAAAAAGAGTTGCAAACGCCACTGATGTTGATAAAATAATAATTTTATATATTTTTTCAATATTATATTTTTCCTTTAGCTTGCTTGTTTTCTCAGGCATTATGAAAAGAATGTATATTATTAAAGTTATCAGCAATCCAATACTGGCAAAAATTATTGCATACTGCCATTGCATATATCCAATAGAAAATTTGGGCAAGCCAATTGCAGCAATTAAATTTACAAAAATAAAAATTACAATAAATGCAATAATGGTTGCATACAATATATTCCTTCTAAAAACAATCTCCTCCTTTACTGCTTTCCCTCTTTCATATATTCCTATGATAGAGCCAATTGGAGAAGGCATTTCGCCTCCAGATATTAAAGAGCCCATCCACAATAAAATTGCCATATTTATGAGAAACAATGGGTCTCCCATTTTTTTTATAAAAGAGGGTAGTCCATTCGGTAAATGGTATAAATCAAGCTGAGAGCCAATAACAATCAATGAGAATAAAAATGCAAGTAGGAATAGGATATAATACGAATAATTTTTTTCGACTGTGGGGACGGAAAATATTGTATATAACATCAAAATAAGAACTATCCCAAGCAAAACATCAATCAATGCTCTTGGCAGTGGAAGACCAAAAAATATGATGAATATGGTGAGAAATGTTGTAAAAGTTATAAAAATGAATGAAAAGAGAGATGAGAGATAATATCTCCACTCTCTTTCCTTTAATTCTTCAGTTACAAATACAAGCATATCCTCTTTAATTTTTCTCTGAATCCATGAAAGCACTAAAAACAGAACTATAGAAGATGCAAGGACAACATTTGAAAGGCCATAGTATTCTTTTATCCTTAAAATTATGGATGTTGATATAAACAAAAACATTAGAATGAATGAAATCCATGTAATTCTTTTTCCAATCATTTTACACCTCGGGAGCCATGGAATTTATAACAAGAGCAAAACCTGCATGGGAAATAGGAAGCAAAATAAAAGCAATTAAATATAATATCAATTTTGCGCTCTCTCCGCCGCCGCCTCCGCCGACAAGACTCATTATGGATAACATTATTATCAGGAAGAGGGGTCCAGCGACAACCACTGTGACATAGCTTTCTGCAAGAACACCAAGGGTTTCAAGAAATTCTTTCTGAATTCTTCTATTCTCCCTCATATACTCATCCGCCTTTGCAAGAAAATATGTTTTCAAATTTCCTCCAGATGTTATGGTTGTTATTGCCCCCTGCAAAAATTCTTGAAATCTTATTGACGGAGTTCTATTGACGGCGTTTCTAAGAGCTGTTATTATATCTATGTTAAATATGGCAATGTCTCTATAAATCCATGATGCTTCTTTGCTGACTTCCCCATAAACTGGTTGTTCTGCAAGGCTTTTAAAGATTATTGGAGGTGTAACACCAGCTGTTGCCATTGCTGCAATGAAATTGAGAGCATAAGGTAATTTATTTTCTATATCTTTTTTTCTTGAGTTTGCTCTTGATTCAGGAAGCATAAGGGTTACAAAATATGCAAGTGCGCCAAGTAAAATTGGAGCTGGAACAATTATTGCAAGTAATTTTGGGGGAAAGCTCATTCCAATTGAAGAAAGGTAGTAATATATAAATATTAAAACCACTCCTCCAATTCCTGCTAAAACTCCATTCATCCATGCAAAGGAGATATAAGCTTCAGGTCTAATTTCCATGAACGAACGTTCCAATCCTCTTTTTATATATTCAATCTGTGAAGATTTTTTTGCCCTTTTTCCAAATATTTTATAACACAGGCTTTGATATTTTGTCAGCATTTTCCTCCCTTATCTTATTTAAAACTTTTTCAGGGTCTTTATAATAAGCTGCTATAACATTTCCAACATCGATATAATGCTTTATTCCTTTATCAACCATCCATTTTATAACCTCTACTCTATTATTAAATTCTTCGTTCAATTCTTTATCCGTCCAGTTACGTTGTTCAGAAATTTCATCCATTACGTGTCCCTTGCCATAATATTCAAAACTATCTTTTCTTGGATTCCATCTAAATACTTCATTTGTTAATATGTCCTCTGTTGTAGGGTCTATTCCAACAACTTCAACAATCTCTTTTATTCTTCTCACCCTTTTTCTTCCTATCCTCATCAGCCCTTGAATCGCAACAATATCTAAAGCCTGTAATTGAATGCGCGGTATATTTATGGGTTCTCCTTCAAGCCTGTGAACAACAGAAAAAATTGAATCCGCGTGCATTGTTGAATAAACGGTATGCCCTGTTGCCATTGCTTGGAATAAAACGACAGCTTCCTCACCTCTTATTTCTCCTACGAGTATATATTCTGGCCTTTGCCTTAATGCCGCTTTAAGCAATTCAAACATGCCAACTCTGCTTTCCTCTGCTTCAGCAGTTGTTTCTCTCGTAACAGATGCAATCCAATTGGGATGAGGCAAGTTTATTTCTCTGGTGTCTTCAATAGATATTATCTTCATTTCTGGAGGGATGAAAAGGCTTAAAGCATTTAGTGTCGTTGTCTTGCCAGATGCAGTTCCTCCAGATATTATTGCAGATGCTCCATGCTCAATTGCCATCCAGAAATATGCGGCTATCTCTGGCGATATTGTATTGTATTCAACTAAATGGGTTGGAGTGAAAGGCTCTTCTCTAAATCGCCTTATGGTAAAATTTGAACCCATGGATGAAACTTCTCTTGCCAAACTAGCTTGCAGTCTGGAGCCATCTGGCATTGTGGCATCAAGTAATGGGCGGGCTATCGATATGTGTCTTCCACACTTCTGAGCAAGTTGAATCACAAAGGAATCAAGTTCATTATCGTCCTGAAACATTATATTTGTTTTTATTGATTCGTAATTTCTATGGTATATAAATATTGGAACTCCGGCGGCATCACAAGAAACATCTTCTATCATTGGGTCACGCATTAAAACATCTATTTTTCCATATCCAAGGAAATCTCTTATAATATAATACATGAGTTTTTCTCTCGTTACATCATCTATTCCAATTGAATAATCCTTCACTATTCTATCAACATTTTTCCTCAAGTATTCTCTCGCTTCATCTTCAGTAAATTCTGTTAGCTCTATGTCCATGGTTTTTATCAAAGTGTCTTTCAAAAATTCGAGCATTTTTCTCTCTTCAATTGATAAACTTGGCTCTAAAACTTCATAAATATATTCATGATTTTCATTATCATAAAGGATTCTAATATAAGAAAAAGGTTTTGTTATTGGATGCAATTCAACAACTTCAATATTTTCATTTGCAGGAGGGGATAAATCCACTATTTCTTTATATTCTCCAAATAGTTCCTCTGCTTCTTCTCCTCTTCTTAGTTTTAATAGAGTTTCTTTTGCCCTAAATTTTTCTTCCATTTCCTGAATATTCCTTAATTCTTCAACTATTTTTTTCTTTGCAAGTGTTATCTCATCCACTCCATGCTTCTTTATCAAAAATCCTGCTTTCTTCCGCTCCTCCTTTTCTTCTTCTTTAAGTAATTTATTCATACCTTTTATTAAATTTTTTTTGGTATATATATCTTTACATTATTTACAAACATTTTGCTAGAATTCTGCAAGCTAAATAAAAATTAATGGGAGAGAATGTTTTTAAGGGCAATAGCAAAGTAATTTTGGATTAAGTTCCAGGGCAATGAATATGCATTTGGTATCAATAGAGGCAATGGAGCACTCCATCTACTCTCAGAATAATGAATGTCCTTGGCTTTAACTCTTATGAGATATGCTCCTTCTTTACTCCATGTATGAGATGCTCTAATTTTTTCCCCACTACTATATGGACCAAGCCATTGACTGCATGAACCATCTCCCCAGTCAAACATGTAATATACTTGCTCTCCATCTTTATCTCTTGTAGAAGTTATATAACTATAATTGTGTTCTTTAAATCCGATTATAAATCCAAGTGGTAAATTTGGTGTGTCTGGAGGATTATTTGTTGTTTTCCTTGCACACTTCAAATCAAAATGCTGCCAGTAGCAATAGCTGATAACGGGATTATCGTTGGAATCAATGGCTATGTCACAACATCCTCCCACATATCCTTGGGAGTCAATAACTTCGTCATGCCACTGGCTTCCGTCCCAATAAATGTATTCCTGATCTCTATCTGTTTCGTTCACATTTGGTGTTATGTATGATGCAATATGAGGATAACCTTTTGAATCAAGGACAATCGCCTGCGGCGCATGGAGCCCGCTGGTTGTTATTGTCTCAATATTCCATTTGCTTCCATTCCAATAAACATACTTTGCAGTATAATCTTCCATATATGATATATGGGGATAGCCATTTGAATCCAGTGCTGTAGATGCATAACATATCTCTTTTTCATCTGTTGCTATTGTCTCAATATTCCATTTGCTTCTATTCCAATATGCATGCCTCAGCTCGTTTCCACATCCATAAATAATGTTTGGATAACCATTTTTAATAAAAATTGAATGAGCGCCGACACTAAACCATGATATATTTCCATTCGAATCAACCGTTTCATTGTGCCATTGACCATCCCAATATGCATATTTCAGATAGCCGTTGCGATAATCACAGTATGCAATATGTGGATAATCATTTAAATCAATGGTTATGGCTAAATGCCCGATTAAAAAACCTTGTGAATCAACCGTTTCAATATTCCATTTGCTTCCATTCCAATATGCATATTTTAAATTTCCTCGTATGAAATTGAAATATGCAATATGTGGATAACCTTTGGAATCCAAAGCCAATGCAGTTGGATAACCTACAGCTCCTTTAGAATCAACTGTCTCAGTATGCCATTGACTGCCGTCCCAATATGCATATTTTAGAGCTGAATTATCCAAATCAAAATAGCTTATATGAGGATAATCATTTGAATCCAAGGCAAGTGATGTGAATCTGCCAACTTTGCCTTTATAATCAACAGTTTCAATTGACCAGTTTAAATTGTTGTTCATGCCTGCAATATGACCGGAAAAGTGTATATTTATAGGAATTGAAGGAAATAAAATTGCAAATGCAATAAAAGCAGTCATTCCAATTTCAAATTTGCCTCCTGACACCATTTTTTCACCAATATCTAAAGATATAGAAATTAAATAATTTTCGTTGTTGTAAATAAAAAAGGGATATTCCTCGAAATGAATGATATTTCTTATTCAAAATTTTATTAGATGCAATAATCTATTTTGTCCGAGCTCCAGAGCTATACCAGCTTTCATAGCTCTGGTTTCTTTCCCTC
>JAGGSX010000214.1 GCA_021158865.1 Thermoplasmata archaeon | reverse complement strand
TAGCAGGAAGAAAAGCAGATTCCATAATCATGCCAAGTGGTAGAATAATACCGCCTTCTGCAATAACAGGTATACCTGCAAAAGTCATGCACAGCCTTGGAACAGATAAAATACAGCAATTTCAGATAATTCAAACTGACAGACATAGAGTAGAAGTTCTTATTGTTATAGATGATGAATTGCGCAACATTGGTCCAAGTATTGAAAAAATATTTTATGAGTTGAAGAAAAAATTTGAAGAAGCTTTTAATGGTGAGATGGAAGTTGAGATAAAGGAAGTGAAAGAAATAAAGAAACCGGCAAGGCTTGATACGCCGCCGCCTGTCGTGACATCATCGATTAAAATTGATGCATGATTGCAACGATAAAGTAAAATAGTGATAAGAAATTTAGCAAGGATGACAGTAGTTACATTTGATTATTGGGATATGATTTCTTTGCTTGGCAGGGATGTGAGCAGAGAGGAATTAATAAAAAAAATACCCATGATTGGTGCCAGCCTCGAGAGATTGGCAGGGGATGAAATAAGCATCGAAATTTTTCCAGATAGAGCTGATATGCTCAGTGTGGAAGGTATTGCGAGAGCAATGAGAAATTTTCTTGGAATTGAAAAAGGATTGAAAAAATATAAGATTGCAGAGCCAAAGGTGGAAATTTATGTTGATGAAAGTGTTGAGCAGGTGAGACCATTCATATATGGATGCGTGATAAGAAACATTGAATTCAATGACAAAAGCATTGCATCATTGATGGATTTGCAGGAAAAACTGCATTTTTCTATTGGCAAAGAAAGGAAAAAAATGGCTATAGGAGTTCATGACTTTGATAAAGTTGTGCCACCTTTCACATATAAAGGGGTTAATCCAAATGAAATAAAATTTGTTCCTCTTGCAAGCAACGAAGAAATGAACTTAAATGAAATTCTTGAAAAACATGAAAAAGGGAAAGCTTATGCTCATCTATTAAAAGGAAAAAAAAGATATCCTATAATTGTTGATAAAAATGAAAACGTGCTTTCTTTTCCTCCAATAATAAATGGTCAGCTTACTGCTGTTACAGAAGAAACAAAAAATATTTTCATAGATGTCACTGGAATAGAAGAAAAAGCCGTCATGCATGCTATGAATATAATAGCAACCTCATTGGCGGAGAGGGGCGGCGCCATGGAGCAGGTAAAAATAATTAATGGCAAAGAAAAAAAAACACCTGACTTGACACCATATCATACAGAAGTGAAGCTTTCTTACATAAAAAAAATAATTGGCATTGATGTGGATGCCAAGAAATGCCTTGAAAAAATGGGCCATTCTGTTAAAATTGATGGAAGCATTGCAAAAGTCATTTCTCCAGCATGGCGTATGGATATACTTCATCCAATAGATATTGTTGAGGATATAGCAATAGGTTATGGATATAACCTCATTCCAGATTCTCTTCCAAAAGAAATAACATTTGGTGAATCTTTTGATTATGGAAAGATTCATGGAACAATGATTGGACTTGGTTTCAATGAAGTTTTAACGCTTACACTTTCAAGTAAGAAAAAGGAATTTGAAGATATGAATATTAAAGGAAAAACAGTTGAAGTAGAGAATCCTATATCAATGCATCATTCAATAATAAGGTATTCTTTAATCCCTTCATTATTGGAAATTTTATCTCGGAATAAGCATAATGATTTGCCTCAACAAATATATGAGTTTGGAGACGTCATACAAGAAATGCAGCAGAAGAAAATTCTTGCAGGTGTTAAGATAGATGCAAAAACAAATTTTACTGAATGCAAATCAATAGTTGAAGCAATTTTAAGAAATTTTGGCTTGAAAATGGATGTTGAAGAAATAAAGCATCATTCATTTATAGATGGCAGGTGTGCATCAATAATTGTAAATGGCAAACATATAGGTTATTTTGGTGAGATAAATCCAGACGTGATAACAAAATTCAGCCTTGAATATCCTGTTATTGCTTTTGAAATGGATGCGTCATTTCTTTCTTCTCCATAATATTATTGCAAATGCTATGACAACTGCAAACAATTCAAATCCTGGTGTTCTTAAGTTGGCTGAAGTTGGCAAACCTTTTATAACTGGGGATTTCAATTGCCCTATATTGCTATCGTTTGTAGTAACAAATTTATATTCATTTCCAACAACATAAGATGAGAATTTTGTTTTTATTCCTGGGAAATAATGTATTACTTCAGCATATATTCTTATTTTATTTTCTGCACCAGCTTTCCAGCCTTCATAAGAAGGTGTTGTTTTGTAAATATAATAGTTGCCACTCTCTCCATTATATGTTGCATTAATTTCATAACCATTTATTTTATAAAAAACCCTGAATTTCTCCATACTTATATTTTTCATAACCCATATTTTGATTTCATGTGAAGCATTTATATTACTTTCATTTTTTTCTATATAAATCACATTTTTTCTGAAATGCAACATACCTTCATAAATTGCCTTGTGATTGTTTTTATCAATAGCAGTTATTTTAAAAGGAATATCTTTGTCACTGGAATAATTATATGAATAAACACCATTCCATTTATTCATTAAATGCTCACCAGATAGATTTATTTTTGCTTCTTTTACTCCAACATTATCTGTTATTTTCGCAATTATTGAAGCATTCTCATTAACTTCCTGCAATGACGGAAGCACAACAACGCTTATTTCAGGCGGCGACGCATCATAAAAAGGCGGGTTTATGAATAATACAAAGAAGGCAAGCCATGTGAAAAAATAGAAGGCAATGCTTCCAAGCCATTCTTTCTTTCCAAAAGCTCTTATGTCTACATTCAAAATTTGCAAGATTTTCCATAAGAAACCAATAGAAGCAAGAGCGAAAATAAATGTTAGAGCCCATCTTATTGAAACATCCATATTAACCCACAAAAATCTACAAATCAGCGCAATGATTATTCCAAATAAAAATGAAATGATAGATGTTTTTGCCTTTCTCCTCTCCTTCTTTTTAAAAGCCTTTACGTCAAATTCTGGTATGTCATCTTCTTCATCCATGCTAAGCTATAACAATTTTTATTAAAATATTTTTGCTCAAATATTATTCTTAATCTTTCTTCATGCATTCCATGATATTTTATTCCAGTGCCTTTATTATTTCTTCAGCAGCTTTTTCTATTTTTCCCTGTCTGTTTTTAATTATTTTAACAGTAGCTCCAATAATGGTGGCGTAGCTCATTGCAGCAATTCTGTTCATTAATTGATGCTCTTCCATTTCTTCTTTGCTTTCTTCGTCTCTCATTCTTATATCCACATCTTTTGAACGCCTTGCAACTATCTCCTCTGGATTTGCCTCAACCAAAATTATTCTATCTGGTTTCAAAATATTTAAAACATCATAGGGTAAACCTGGCAAATAACCGTAAGGAGTTTTTACGGTGCAATGGGTGTCAACAATAACGTTCTCATTTTTTGCTATCTTTTTTGCCGCTTCAATTTGCATATTCCTCTGAATATCAAATGGCAGCTTTCGTAATTCATCTCTATGATTGACAAGCTTTTTTTCTTTCGCAATTTCAAATATGACATCTCCATAGTTTATTACTTTTATATTCTTCCTTTTAATAGCTTCATTCATAACCGTCGTTTTTCCAGCTCCGGGTATACCAGCTATAATGGCTATGCTCATTCCATCCCCAAGAATTTTCTCAATACAGGATGCATTTCTACAGCCTGCTCTTTTGCTATTTGTTCATATAATCTTATAACAATACCCACTGTAAGCAATAAACCTGTTCCTGTTGTATTGCCAGCAGTTCCTATTAAATTTGCAGCAACTGCCAGAGCTCCAACAATGGCAGAGCTTAATATTGTTAAAGCAGGTATGTATCTTGCAAGAACTTTTTTCAGAACCCTTGGGTCACGCCTAAATCCGGGTATCTGCATTCCTGAACTCTGAATTTGCCTTGCAACTGCTTCAGGTCCCATATTAGTTGTTTCAATCCAGAATTTTCCAAAGAATATACAGCCAATCAAAAATACAGTTGTATATACTATTATTTTTAAACCCATCTGCCATGCAGCATGACCATATAAATAACCCCGATAACTTGGTTCTATTATAGGAAATAACCATGAGTAAAGCCCGTTAGGCCTTGTCAGATACCACATTCCGCCTGCCACCGGCTGTGTCGAGCCTGGCAAATATTTACCAATCCACCATGCATGACCAATTAAAGGAACATTCTGAAGGCGTGTGTAAAATAGCAGGGCAAACATGTTGAGATTTGCAAGCAGGGCAGCCATCAGTATAACGGGAATATTTGATGCATACATCAAGCGAAGAGGATATCTTCCCCTTGCTCCTCTAACACGACCATGAGCCAGAGGCAATTCAACGCGAGATGATTCTGCATAGACAACGAATAAAAATATAACAATTGTTCCAATTAAAGCAACAACGGGATTTGGAGGAGAAATGAATATCTTTTCAAAGCCTCCACCCACAAGCTGACCCAAATTCATGTGCGTGCTTAGATAAATTGTTTTTGGAATTACACCAACTGGTGGATTTGTTATGCTCATAGGAACTCCTTTAGTATAGGGAAGCCAGTTTATAGAACCAGTTATAACAGCTTCTGAAACACCTGCCGCTATGAATAATGATATACCGGAACCAATTCCCCATTTTGATATCAATTCATCCATCCAGAATACTATAAGCCCTCCTATCAATAGTTGCAAAACTATCAATCCTCTTGCCGTTCCGCTTCCAACAGCATGAATAAAAGCATCGCTCGGGCTTAAATATCCAAAGACCTGAGGTAAAGCTTCAACCAAAATCATTATGACAACCAAAACTTTCTGAACTCCCTGATATAATGCTCTGTCTTCTTCATCCTGTAAATCCAATTTTATCAATTTTGCCCCAACAAACAATTGCAATATAATTGAAGCTGTAACTATTGGACCTATACCTAAATGAACTATACTTCCACTTGCACCAGCCATTATTGCTCTATAGCCAGAAAACATATCCAAGGTGTTTGGGGCTAAACCATATATCATTACCTGTGTTAAAATATAATATAAAACGAGCATCAATCCAGTCCACATTATTTTTGACCTGAAATGGACATGCCCTTTCGGTTTTTTAATGGCGGGCCATCTCTCTGCCAGAGGTTTTAATAAATATAGTTTGCTTTTCTCCTCAGCCATATTATCCCACTATCACTTCTCCACCTGCTTTCTTTATTTTTTCTACCGCCTTTGAACTTGCTTCTTTAACATATACTTTAATAGCTTTGTCTATATTCCCCGAACCCAGCAACTTTTGATATCCCAACTCATTTAAATTTATTTCATCCCCTTCAAATTTTTTCAATTCTTCAACATTGATAACCTTTTTTTCATTAACAACAGCATGTCTTGTAAATCCATGCATTCCCCATCTTGATTTCAAATGTTTATGCTTTCCAGCCCCCGCAAAGCCGACGCCGCCCCTGTTGCCAGCTCCTCTTCCTTTCTTTCTCGAACCTCTGCCAAATGTTCTTAATCCCCTATATTTTTTTGTCTTTTGCTTCATAACATCCTCTTTATAAGTTCATTTATTTTTTCCCCTCTATAACCTGATGAACCTCCCATTGTAAATGGCTTTTTAATGCTTTTATAACCTTTTTTTGGAGGTGGCAAACTAAAATATGGTTTTGTTATGTTCTTCAGCTTCTCTCCTTCCCTCAATTTCTTCATTGCTTCTTCAACATTTTCAACACCATTTTTATTGAGCAATATTTTCACAACTTCTTCATCTACTTCTCCCCACGTTACATAATCCTTAACTTTTTGCAACATGCCTTTATAACTTGCTTTTTCAGGAATAAGCGTGCAATTGTTAATGCGATGTAAATTCAGCATTTTTAATGTATCTTTTATCTGCCTGCTTGCATTTATTGTTCCTCTTATCATTACAACTGCATACATTATGAGCCACCAATTCCAATCTTCTTTCTCATCTCATCTGGAGATTTATATACTGAGGTATTTTTAAGGGCATTATAAACAGCTTTTGCATAATTTATTGTTGTTCTTGTCTCTCCTTTTGTGGAACCCCATACATCCTTCACGCCAGCAAGCCCCAGAACAACTTTTGCAACATTCCCAACAGCAAGCCCAACACCTTTAGGAGCTGGTTTTAAAATTACTCTTACGGAACCACTTTTCCCTTCCACTCTAAAAGGCAAACTATGGGGCATACCACAGCCACATTCCCATGAACCACATCCTCGTTTAACTTCTATTATATTAATTTTTGCATTTTCTACTGCTTTTCTTATTGCCATACCAACTTCCTTATCTTTTGCAATTCCTATCCCAACAAATCCATCTTTATTTCCAACTGCAACGACAACCCTGAATTTTGTTCTTCTGCCAGAATCGGTCATTCGCTGAACCATATTTACGTCTAATACCTGATCCTCCACTTCTGAGAGCAAAGCATCTACGATTTCAACTTCTTTTAGAGGATAACCGCTTTTCAATGCTTCACTCATCGAAGTTATTTCGCCTTTCGCAACCAATTTTCCCAATCTTGTCTTTGGAATCCATTCCTCAGCCATATTCTTCCTCTATTTTTTTCTTAACTTCTTCAACTTTGCTAACCAAACTTTCATCAATATGTTTTCCATGTAGCCTTTCATCAGAAGGAATAATGTCCTCACTATAAGGAATCTTCACGCCAGCATCAACAACACCTTTTAAAGCCGCAAATATTTTTGCGCCTTTACGCGGCGAGTTGAGCCCGATATCTAAAATGCCTTCATTTATGCCTTTTTTAATTGCTTTCTTTCCAGCCAAAAATCCTGCTAAATATGCAGAAGGAGTGTTTGAATAACTTCCATCCCATCCATAATTTTTCAAATCACTTCCCATCGATGAAAGCAAAATAAAATCTCCATCTGGTTTATAATTAATAAATTGAATTCTAAAATTTTTATTTGATTTTCTCACAACTATTCTTGTCTTCTTTGATTTGAGTAATGCAAATCTTTTTTTGTAATTCGTTTTTCTTTCTCTTCTCCTTTTATATTGCATTTTATTCCTCTTTCAATATTCCTTCCATGGTCAGATGCATTTTAAGATGAGCCTTATTTTTGAATTGCCCTCCCTTAGCCCGCCTGTAATAGAGCCTATATATCTTTCTATCTATTAAACCTTTATCTCTAAGCTCGCGTAAATAAGCCCTTATTGGACGAATTGTTTTTATCCATCTTCTTTTTCTTGGAAATCTTGCCGTAGCCTTTCCTTTCCTTGAGCCGTGCCCTGTTCTGTGTCCCTTTGCCTTTTTAATCAATACTTCTCTTATTCTTCCCCTTGAATTTCCTTTCTTCTTTTTAGCTTTTATGAGTCCCTGTCTTATCAAATTTTCAACATCTCTTCTGGTAACTGCTTTCTCAACTTCTTCTATATTTTCTGGGTCTATCCAAACCCTGTTTTTTCCGCATTTCAGTAAGTCAGCAGCAAGCCTTCTTTGTGTTCTTAACATTATAACACCCTGTTAAGCACTCTTATACCCATTTCATCAGCTTTCGCAATTATTTCATGCCTCTTTTTCTTTCCCACACCATGAGCAATTCTTATAGCTTCTTTTTTTACATCTATATTTTCCAATCCATCAACATTATAAACCATAACCTCTCTAAATCCAGAAGGATGCAACCCACGAACTTTTTTTGGGGAAGAATATCCTATCCTCGGCAATGGGGGGCGATAACCATAATGGCGGCGCAGCTTTGAATGTCTCCCGCGGGGGCGGCGCCAATTTTTATCAATTCTTTTATATGCCCACCACTGCTGTCTCAAAAATTCTGGCTTTTTCTTTCTTTCTTGCATCAATTTTTTTATTTTTTCATCAATTTCAGGCTTTATTTTAATGATTGCTTTTTCTTCCTTCTCTTGTATCTCTTCTTCCCGTATTTCCTCTGCATCCATTTTATGCACCTTTATCTTTATCAACTATATATACTCCATCCTGAAATACTCTTACATCTTTATTTCTTACCCTTGTAGCTCTTTCAATATTTGCCGCCGTCTGTCCAACCTCTTCCCTGTTTATCCCTTCTATTATCACATCGCTTCCTTTAATACTGACCTTGACATTTCCAAAAAGCTTTGCTTTTCTCGGAGATTTCTCTCCAAGAAAATTTTCTATTATAAATTCATTTTTCTTTACACTTGCTTTTATCGGAAAGTGTGAGTAAACAATTTTCATTTTATATGTAAAGCCCTTGCTAACGCCTTTTATCATGTTTTTTATATGCCCTGCAAATGTTCCTACCAATGCCTTTTCATTTCTCTTTGGCATTTCAGCTTTTATAACAACTTTATTTCCTTCCTTCTTAATTTCAACTTTTGGATGATGCAAAATTCTTTCCAATTTTCCTTTGGCTCCTTCTACAATTATCTTTCCATCATTAACCTCTATCTTAACACCTTCTGGAATATTAACTTCTCTCACTTCAATTGGAGCTTTCATATTTGCACCTAATACACATATCCCAATGCTCTACCTCCTATTCCTTCTTTCTTTGCTTCATATTGAGATACAATTCCTTTATCCGTTGAAACTATAAGTATGCCGAAATTTTCAGCAGGCAAATAACGGGATTCCCATATTTCGAAATCATTTTTTTTAATTGCATATCTTGGCTTTATGACATTGCAATCATTAATATTCCCTTTAAGTAAGATTTTAAATAATCCTGATTTGCCATCATCCACCCATTCAAAAGCCTCTATATATCCATAGTCCTGTAACAACTTCAAAACCCTTCCAATCATCTTTGAAGCAGGCTTTATTATACACTCTCTCTTGCCTACTCTTTCTGCATTTTTTATTGCTGCCAAAGCATTTGCTAAAGTATCGTTCAACATTCTACCCCAAATAATCCCGCAATTCTTAAATCTTTCGCAGAAAAATATAAAGGATATATAAAAAATTAATGGATGAAACAAAAAGAAAATGGTAAATTGCCATAAAAGAGTCAGCCAATCAGTATAAATTTTATATAAGCCCTTAATATCCTACTATGAAAATAATTGTTATAGGGGGCTCGGCGGCGGGCATGGCGGCGGCAGCCAAATCAAAAAGAGTTGGCAGAGGTGTTGATGTGACGGTCTTTGAAAAAAGCAGATTTGTTTCTTATGCTCCATGTGGTCTGCCATATTATTTTGAAGGGCTCGTTAAAAAAATTGATGAGCTGGTATATTATACTGTTGATTATTTTATAGAAAAAAGAGGGATAGATGTTAGAACAGAGCATGAAGTTACAGACATAGATGAAAGTGGTAAAGAAGTGGTAGCCATCGATAAAAAAGGAAAAGAAGTTAGGATGAACTATGACAAACTTATAATTACAACCGGTGGGAAAGCTTTTAAACCAAGCATAGAAGGAATTGGCTTGGAAAGAATACATTCTCTGAGAACACTTGAAGATGGAGAAAGTCTGTTTAAAGATGTTAAAAAAGCAGAAGTTATTGGCATAGTTGGAGCAGGATATATTGGAATTGAGATGGCAGAAGCTTTCATAAAAATGGGTAAAAAAGTAAAAATGTTTGAAATGATGGACCATGTTATGCCATCCTTTGATAAAGAAGCAACAAAAATAATTGAAAATGAGCTGCTTTTACATGGAGTGGAACTTCATTTAAATGAAAGAGTAAAATCTTTTGAAGGAAAAGATGCAATCAAAAAAATTGTTACTGAAAAAGGAAGCTATGCCATAGACGTTGCTCTTCTTTCTATAGGAGTAAAACCAAATGTTGATTTAGCCAAAAAAATTGGATTGGAGATTGGTGAGACAGGAGGTATAAAAACAAATGAATTCATGCAAACAAGCAATGAAGACATATATGCTGCTGGTGACAATGTTGAAACAAAAAATATTGTTACCAAAAAGCCCGCTTACATGCCTCTGGCGCCTGCTGCAAATAAAATGGGTAGAATAGCAGGAGAAAATGTTGTAGAAGGAAATAAAAAAGTTTTTCCTGGCGTTGCCGGGACATCAATAACAAAATTCTTTGATTTGCAGATAGGGAAAACTGGCTTGTCGTTAAATGAAGCCATAAAAAATGGATTTTATGCTGTTGCTACAGACATTCAACATGGAACAAGAAGCCATTATTATCCAGATAACAAAAAAATAAATGTAAGGCTTGTAGCTGATAAAAAGAGCCATAAACTACTTGGCGGAGAAATTACAGGATGGGAAGGCATTCTTGGGAGAATAAACACTCTTGCAGCAGCAATAACAAATGGTATGACAGCGGAGCAGGTTGCAATGCTTGATATGGGGTATGCGCCACCTTTCGCCCCCGTCTGGGATGCTGTCATAGTTGCTGCCAATGTGATACAAAAAAAATTGTCATGAAACTACTTTGCTTAAATCAATTTGTGGAAAAGAAGGCTTATCTATATGCATTTATTGCAGTTATAAATTGGTCGACTGTTGCAAGTGCATTCAAAATTTCTCTTCACTACATGGATTTTATTAATTTACTATTTTTCTTCTATAACATCTATCATTATTCTATTTTTAATCCTGCTGATATAGAATAAAATAAGTTTGTTGAAGGAATTATGTTTTATTTTTCCATTTTTCATATTTTTTCAAAACCAAGTATTCCTTCCATACTCGGATTTTTAGGAGCAATTTATGTTGGAATATTTGAAATGAGAATAGCTTTTTTGATATGGTTAAAAGCGTTAAAAATTTCTACAAGTGCTCAGGTAAGCAATTTAATTTATCTCTCTCCATTCATATCTCTTATAATAATTCATTTAATAGTTGGAGAAAAAATATTATTTTCAACAGTAATTGGTTTAACACTAATTGTAACTGGAATAATAATTCAATAATATGAGAGGCATTGAAAAACATTGGCGGATAGAAGATATAAGATATTAAACAAGTCAATGGAATGGATAAAATAATTTTATTTTCCTATATTTGCCAAAAGCATCAAAA
Source organism: Thermoplasmata archaeon (assembly GCA_021158865.1). Classification (GTDB taxonomy): domain Archaea; phylum Thermoplasmatota; class E2; order UBA202; family JdFR-43; genus JAGGXW01. Next base: position 12,863 of record JAGGSX010000214.1, on the reverse strand, counting down.
ATATTTTAAGCAATCTTACTATTGCCAATAGATATGCCAGAATACAATCCCGAAATGGAAGAAGAAATATTGCAATATTGGGACGAACATGATATATTTAGGAAGAGCATTGAGAAAAGAAAAGATGGAAAAAAATTTGTTTTTTTGGAAGGGCCGCCGACCGCCAATGGGCTGCCGCATCCCGGTCATGTTTTGACGAGGACAATAAAAGATGTTATCTTGAGATATAAAACAATGAAAGGTTATTATGTGGAAAGGAGAGCAGGATGGGACACCCACGGCTTGCCAGTTGAAATTGAAGTTGAAAAAATGCTCGGGATAAAAAATAAGCAGGAATTGGAGAAATATGGAATAGAAAAATTCAACGAAAAATGCAGGAAAAGTGTTTTTAAGTATGAAGAAGCATGGAAAAAAATGACAAGGAGGGTTGGCTTCTGGATAGACATGGAAAATCCCTATATAACTTTAGATAATAAATATATTGAATCTGTCTGGTGGTCATTGAAGAAGGCGTGGGAAAAAGGATTGCTTTATCATGGTTATCGTGTTACACCATATTGCCCGAGATGTGGGACAACTCTTTCATCTCATGAAGTTGCTCAGGGATATAAAGAAGTGGAAGACCCAAGCATTTTTGTTAGATTTAAATTAAGAGGAAAAGATGAATATTTCATAGCATGGACAACAACACCATGGACACTTATATCGAATGTTGCCCTTGCTGTTCATCCTGATGAATGGTATGTTAAAATAAAATATAATGGAAATATTTTTATACTTGCAGAAAAAAGAGCAAAAGAATTGATGAAAAATTATGATATTGTTGATAAATTTAAAGGAAAGGAGCTGGAAGGAATTGAATATGAACCATTATATCAATATGTTAAGCCAGATAAAAAATGCTGGTATGTTGTTACTGCAGATTTTGTTACAATGGAAGAAGGAACTGGCATTGTCCATATTGCTCCTGCTTTTGGGGAAGATGATTATGAAGTTGGATTGAAATATGACTTGCCATTAATTCAGTTGGTTGATTTGAGGGGAAGATTTGTCAAAGAAGTTAAAAAATGGGCTGGTAAATTTGTAAAAGATGCTGATGAAGAAATAATAAATGACCTAAAAGAGCGTGGGTTAATTGAAGGAGTTCAAAAATATAAACATCAATATCCATTCTGCTGGAGGTGTGACACTCCATTGCTTTATTATGCCATAGAATCATGGTTTATAAGAATGTCAAAATTAAGGAAAGAGCTTGCTAAAAATAATGAGAAAGTTAATTGGTATCCAGAAAACATAAAATATGGAAGATTTGGCGAATTCATAAAAGAAGCGAGGGATTGGGCTTTATCAAGAAAGCGCTACTGGGGAACACCCCTGCCAGTATGGAAATGCGATAAATGCGGCAAAGAAATTTGTATAGGAAGCATAAAAGAATTGAAAAACATGGCTGAAAATATGCCTGTCGAGATAGATTTGCACCGTCCAGCCATCGATAAAATAATATTGAAATGCCCGCATTGCGGCGGCGAGATGCGCCGCATAAATGAAGTTATAGATGCATGGTATGATTCTGGTTCTGCCCCATTTGCTCAATGGCATTATCCTTTTGAAAATGAAGATAAATTTAAAGAAAATTTTCCTGCAGATTTTATCTGCGAGGCGATAGACCAGACGAGAGGATGGTTTTATTCCTTGCTTGCAATCTCGACGATAATATTTGATGAGCCACCATATAAAAATGTTCTCACACTTGGATTAATACTTGACAAAAATGGACAGAAGATGTCAAAGAAAGCAAGAAATTATGTTGAGCCAAGTGAAATATTTGAAAAGGAAGGGGCAGATGCTTTAAGATGGTATTTGATTTCATCATCACCACCATGGCAGCCAAAGCGTTTTTATGAAAAAGTTGTTAAAGATGCATTGAGTAAATTTTTGCTGACAGTATGGAATGTTTATTCATTTTATAAAACATATTCAAGTCTGGATAAATTTGATTATGATAAAAAGGCAGTTGATTTTGAAAGAAGGGAAATAATAGATAAATGGATTCTTTCTTCTCTAAATACCCTTATTAAAAATGTAGAAGAAAAATTTGAAAAATTTGAAATCCACAAGGCTGCAAGAGCAATAGAAGACTTTGTTATAAAAGATTTGAGCAACTGGTATGTGAGAAATTCAAGAAAAAGATTCTGGACAGAAGAGGAAAGTATGGACAAGCTTGCAGGATATTCAACTCTTCATGAAGTTTTGATAACTCTTTCAAAAATCCTTGCTCCATTTGTTCCATTTATATCAGAAAAAATTTATCTTGGATTGGGAGATGGAGAGAGTGTTCATCTATGCAATTTTCCAGAAGCAAATGAGAAAATTATTGATAGCCAGTTAGAGAAAAAAATGGAAGTTGTAAGAGACATAGCAGAAGAAGCAAGAGCAATAAGGTCAAAAGAAAAAATAAAACTCAGGCAGCCATTGGAAAAGGCAATAATTGTTTCAGATGAAAATCTTGAGGAATTAAAAAACATTTTAAGGGAAGAAATAAATGTCAAGGAAATTATTTTTGCATCTGATGAAAGCATGTTCATGAAAAAAATTGCAAAGCCAAATTTTTCAAAACTTGGTCCAAAATATAAAGAATATGCAGGGAAAGTGGCGGAAATTATACAGTCTATGCCCATTGATAAATTAAATGATGCCATCATAGATGGAAATAAGATTGGAGAAGAGGATTATAAAATTGAAGAAGAACCCATAAAAGGGTATGCAGTTGGCAATACCAATGGCAATATTGTAGCATTATATACATTAATAAATCCAGAATTGAAGAGAGAGGGTTTTGCGAGGGAAATTGTTAGAAGAATTCAGGAAATGAGAAAAAGAATGAATCTTGATATGGAAGAAGAAATAATCACAGAGATAAATATAAGTAAGGATAGACTTGGCAGATGGGAGGAATATGTAAAAAATGAGACAAGGAGTAAGGAAATAATGTATAAAGAACCTGAAAATCCAGTAGAATGGAATATAGATAAAGAGAGAATAAAAATAGGAATAAAAAGGGGTTAAAAACAATTCTTTTTTAATTCAGCCAGCTTCTTAATGTCGTCAGAGAAAACTTTTTTCAGTTTTGGATTATAGATACAGGCTGCTGGATGGTATAGAATAATAATCTTAATGCCATGCAATGGAACATTAAAAATTTTGCCATGTATTGATGCCATTGGTAGCGAATTAAATCCATACAATGATAAAATAAAAGAAGATGCAAATCTCCCAAGCGTTGCGATTATTTCTGGTTTTATTATATCAATCTGCTTTTCTAAATATGGCGAACAGGCAGCAATTTCATCTGGCAATGGGTCTCTATTATTCGGCGGGCGGCATTTTACAACATTTGTTATATAAACATCCTTTCTATCTATTTCATTTGCTTCTAAGACTTCATTTAAAAATTGTCCAGCTTTGCCAACAAAAGGTTTTCCAGTTTCATCTTCTACTCTTCCAGGGGCTTCTCCAACAAACATGATTCTTGCTTTTTCATTTCCTTCTCCAGCAACAGGATTTCTTCTACTTTTCCATAGCCTGCATTTTTTGCATTTTTTTATCTCTCGTTCTATCTCTTCTAAACTATACATGTATGATAATAACAGGCATAATCCAGTCGAAAGCAACAGGTTCTTGTATATCAATGGAAGCCCCAATAGCAGCTATGGCATATATGCCAAGGGGCAATGAAGTGAAATTATAGGAAAAACCATCGCTCCTATCATAATCCCATACCCCTTCAACCATGTCCTTTTTCATGACATCATATATTGCAAGATATGCTACTCTAACATTACTGCTTGCATCTGCTACAACATTTATAGAATTAGAGCCTATAAAAATATACATTTTTGAATTTAGAACTTTTTCTCCATTTACATATATGCCAGGCTGTGGTTCTTCAATTTTTATCCATGAATTTGTATTATTTGAAGATGCGGCAGATAAAAAGCATGGCAAGATGAATAAAAAAGCAAAGGCAATCAAATATTTTTTCATGATATTAATAAAATAACTTTTATTTATTTTTTCTCTTTTCTTTTATTTCCCTTATATATGGATATCTCATAAAATGGTTACAACTTAAGCATTTAATGACAACTCTGTGCTTTTTCAGTCTTACCATACAATTTTTTCCTGGTAAGAGATATGAATGACATTTCTTGCAATACCTCATCCTATATTCCTTAGGTATTCTTACGAGATATTTCATTGATATTTTCCTCGCAATTTCAACATATCTATTTGCTAAATCCATTCTTCCTTGCTTAGCTCTTTTTTCAGCCTCCTGAAATAGTTTTTTTATTCTTTGCTGGGCTATTTTCTGTCTGCTCCTATTTTTCACCTTTGTTAAAGAAAAATTGATACTTTATTTTTTCCTTATCCATCCTCTTTAATTTTGATAGATTCTATATTTTTTTTATCAATTTCACCACAAAGTTAATATTTATGACAGCATTTCCATCCACATGTATGAAATACGCTTCCATGGAAGAGGGGGACAGGGCGGCAGGATGGCCGCCGAAGCCCTCGCCTTGGCTGCCTTTTTGGAAGGCAAATATGCCGTCTCTTTTCCATTTTTTGGGGCAGAGAGGAGAGGTGCGCCAGTCAGAGCTTTCACAAGAATAGATGACAAGAAGATAAGAATAAAAACCCAGATATATGAGCCCGATTATGTGGTTGTCCTTGATGAAACTTTGATAGAAACTGAGGACGTTTTAGAAGGGCTCAAACCAGATGGAATGGTTATAATAAATACGCAGAAAAAACCAGAGGAAGTTAAATTGAGCAGAAGCGTAAGATGTGCTACAATTGATGCCACTACCATAGCTCTTGAAACCATTGGAAGGGCTATAACAAACACGGCAATATTGGGAGCAATATCCAGAGCAACAGGAAAAATAGGTATTGATGCAATAGAAAAAGCTATAATTGAAAAATTTGGAGCAAGGCTGGGCAAGGAGGCAGGAGAAAAAAATGCAATTGCTGCAAGGAAAGCCTATGAAAAAACAATTGTGGGAATTGCTAAAGCTGGCAAAAAATTCGAAGGAAAGAAACAATGGCTTCCAACTGTTGATGAATTGCCATTGGGAGGAAGCATTGGAACATTACAAACAGAAGCAGGCTTGGTTGGAATAGGTTCTTTTAGCGAAAATAAAACTGGAGGGTGGCGAGTCTTTATGCCTGTTGTTGATGAACAACGATGCACAGGATGCAAGATATGCTGGTTTTATTGTCCTGAAGGGGCTATAAAAATGGTTGATAATAAAGCAAAAATAAATTATGATTATTGCAAGGGTTGTGGAATATGCGAAAATGAATGTCCTTTTAAAGCTATTGAAATGAAAAGAGAGGTGAGAATATGAATTTGAAGGCAAGAAAAATGGTTGCAACAGGAGACCATGCCGCTGCTTATGGCGCCCTGCTTGCCAATGTGGATGTTGTTGCTGCATATCCAATAACTCCTCAAACTCTTATTGTTGAAGATTTTGCAACATTTGTTGATGATGGGATAACAGATGCTGAATTTATTATGGTTGAATCAGAGCATTCTGCAATGTCAGCATGCATTGGGGCAGCCGCAGCAGGCTCAAGAACATTTACAGCGACATCATCTCAAGGCTTGGCTTTAATGCATGAAATGTTGCCCATTGCAAGTGGATTGCATTTACCAATTGTTATGCCTGTTGTAAATAGAACTGTTGCTGCTCCAATTGGAATATGGTGCGAGTATAATGATATAATGCCCCAACGTGATTCAGGATGGATTATTGGATTCATTGAAGATAATCAGGAAGTTCTTGATATGGTTCTCATGGGATATAAAATAGCTGAGCATCATGATGTTTTGTTGCCATTTATGTTTGGTTTGGATGCATTCATATTGTCCCATACTGTTGAGCCTGTAGAAGCGCCTTCAAGTGATGAAGTCATGAAATTCCTTCCATCTTATAAGCCAATTGCTTCTTTAGACCCAGATAAGCCAATGGCGATAGGAACATTCACGCCTCCTGAATATATTCAGGAAGAGAGATATCAGACAGATAAATGCATGAGAAATGCAAAAAGAATAATAAAAAATGTTACAAAAGAATTTGCAGATGTTTTTGGAAGAAATTACCATGGATTAATAGAAGAATACAAAACAGATGATGCAGATGTTATTTTAATAACCCTTGGAACTGTAACCGGAACTGCAAGAGATGTTGTGGATGAATTACGTGGCAGAGGAATAAAAGCAGGACTTGTTAAATTAAGATTTTTCAGACCATTTCCAGTTGAGGAGGTGCGTATGCTAATTGAAAGAGAGAATATAAAAGCCATAGGTGTTTATGATAGGTCTGTTTCCTATGGTGTTGGAGGACCATTATATATAGAAGTTAAAAATTCTTTATATGGCTATGATTTGCCAATAATAAATTTCTTGGCAGGAATTGGGGGAAGAGATGTTGTTAAAGGAGATGTTGAAAAAATGTATAAGATATTACAAGATGTAAAAGATGGAAAAACAAGGAAAGATATTGTATGGATAAATACGAGAGGGGTGAAAGAATGAATTTGAAAAATTTGCCAGATGATGAATATTTTACGCCAGGCCATACTGCCTGCCCGGGATGTGCGGCGCCAATAATAGTTCGCAACATGATGAAAATACTGGGCAAGGATACAGTCATTTACACACCTGCCAACTGCTTGCTTGTTTTTGGAGGAACATATCCATATATAGCATGGAAAGTTCCTTACTTCCATGAGGCTTTTGAAAACACTGGTTCAAGCATTTCTGGAGCTGCAAGAGCGTTAAAGAAGCAGGGAAAGAAAGTTACAGTTGTTGGAATAGCTGGAGATGGTGGAACCTATGATATTGGAATTCAAGCATTGTCAGGAGCAGCAGAAAGAAATGAGGACGTAATCTACGTTTGCTATGATAATGAGGCATATATGAATACAGGAATACAGAGAAGTGGTTCAACACCCTATGGAGCTGAAACTACAACTACACCTGCTGGAAAGAAAATATTGGGAAAGCTAAGACATAAAAAAGATATGGCTGAAATAATGAGAGCTCATGACATTCCTTATGTTGCAACAGCCAGCATATCCCACATTGCAGATTTCCTTAAAAAAGTTGAAAAAATGAAGAATATAGAAGGGTTTAGATATTTCCACGTGCTCTCGCCCTGTCCAACTGGCTGGAGATATGACCCATCAAAAACCGTTGAAATAGCAAGAAAAGCTGTTGATTCAGGGATGTGGACTTTATATGAAGCAGAATATGGAGAAATAACAAACATATATAAACCAAAGAAGAAAATACCTGTCGAAGAATACATAAGAGGGCAGGGGCGCTTCCGCCACATGACGCCAGAAATGATTGAGGAATTGCAGCGATGGGTTGACCGCAAATGGGAGCGTTTATACGGAGAGAAACCCTAAAGCAATCAATATTTATTTATATGCTGTCTATTATCAAAACCATGCAAAAATATGAATACGATAAATTATTGAATAGAGCAATAAGCTCACTTCCAGAAAAAGTTGTGGTGCAAGAGAGATTCGAAATGCCGAAGGGAATTATATTTCATGAAGGAAACACAACAATTTTAAGAAATCTTGTTGAAATTGCTGACAAAGTTAATAGAGACGTGCAGCACATTTTTTCATATTTATTGAAAGAACTTGGGACAGCTGGAGATATAGATGGAGAGAGAGCAATATTCCAAGGAAAAATACCTCCAAAAAAAATTCAGGAAAGGATAGAAAAATATGTAAATAAATATGTCCTCTGCCATGAATGCGGAAGACCTGACACAAAACTTGTTAAAATAAATAGAACTCTAATATTGAAGTGCGAAGCCTGCGGCGCCATAAGGCCAATCAAATAAACCATGTCCATAAATTATTCGCCATGAAATTCCATACAAAAGCTGCTGCTATCCCCAATAAATTTGCTTTAAGAGGATTCATGCCAAACAGAGTATTGAAAAAAATTAAGACAACAACATTTATCAGGATACCAAATGCACTTACTACATTAAATTTTAACATTCTTTTAAAGAATCCTGCTATGCTTCTGCTCCCTCTGTCTCTAAATGTCCATAAATCATTGAATATAAAACTCCATAGGATTGAAGTCTCAACTCCAATAAAACCAGATGTCAATATATCAAATTTTTGAATCATTCCCCATAGGACTATTTCATTAATGAGTATGCTTGTTACTCCCACAACACCAAATTTTATCCATCTGAATATTTCTCCTTCATGCCATGCAATTTTGAATAAATATTTTGAATAATCTCTATAATTTTCATTAAAGTTATGCCTTATATTTGATGAAATTTCTTCTATTTTTTTATAATATCCCTTTGCAAGGATTTCAAGAAATATTTTTTGTCCAATTGGCATTAAATCTATTTGTTTTATAACATCGCTTTTTATAACAAAAATTTGGGATAATGGATCAGAAAATTTTCTGCTTTTTGGTAAAACGAGATGAACAAAAATTTTTGCCCAGAATGAATGCTTTTTTCTTTTTAAATAAACTACATCTGCATTTTTTGACTGCTTTATCAATTTCTTTAAAGTTTGTATATCTATTACGCTTCCAATAAATACAATTCTTTCCCCAATGCTTTTTTTAAATGCAATTGTAATAAATTTGTTCAAGCTGTCTGCTTTTATTTTTTTTATATTCTCATGGTTTTTATATAGTCCATCTGGGGCTATTATTTCATGTTCTTCTCCAATCTCATTCATGCTATCCAATAAATTTTTATCAAAGTATGTCATTATTATTGAAATCATGCTTTTCTCACTTTCAATTTTAATCTTTTTTGCTCACTTACCATAATTTTATCTCCTCTTCTTATCTCTTCATCTGATTCAGCTTTCCATATTTCTCCGCTTACTTTGACTTGCCCTTCTGGTTTTATATCTGTTATTGCAACACCTTTCTTTCCAACTAAATCTCCCTCTCCTATCCTTGGTTTTATTTTTTTGGCTTTTGCAACTTTGATTAGAGCATAGATAAAAAATGAAGCTATAGCAATGATAATTACAATGCTTACCATTCTGAAAGATAAATACCAACTTCTTGGCATCTCATTTATTGCGCTGCTGGCTGGCAGTAACATTACACCGAAAATCAGTGTTATTACTGCTGCAACAGTCCAGAAACCAAATGTTGGTGTCAGAGCTTCAACGACCATGAAAATTATACCCAATGCAATCAATAATATTCCCGCAGCATTTATTCCAATATAGGATAGCCCATATAATGCCAGTATTATCAAAATTGCACCAATTGTTTCTGGTAAATGAAATGTTGGAGTGAAAAATCCTATTATCAAACCAAAAAGTCCAATTGTTAAAAGTAAAGATGCTATTTGAGGGTCTGATAGATAATTTATTATCTTTCCTCTCATGCTTGGCTGAATTTTTAATATTTTTGCACCTGTTAAATTTAAAGTATTATTCTTTACTGTCATTCCATTTAATTTTCCAACAAGCTGAGTTATATTTGAAGCAATGATTTCTATTATTCCATTTTCCAACGCTTCTTTTTCAGTTAAAGCAAGATTTTCTGTAACAAACTTTTCTGCGATTGTAGCATTCCTTCCATGGGATAAAGCCAAACTTTTCATTTTTGCAGTATATGCATTTATTTCCTTCTGAGGAGCTTCTTGAGGGAAACCTGTAGCTGGATTTATGATGCGGGGCTGACATGCTCCTATTGTTGTTGATGGAGCCATGGCTGCAATATCAGAAGACATCAGTATATATGTGCCAGCAGAAAATGCTTCGGCGCCAGCGGGAGCAACATATATTACCACAGGGACTTTTGAATTTTCTATCGCTTCTATTATATTATCCATAGAACTTGCCATTCCTCCCGGAGTTGATAAAGAAACTATTAAAACTTCTCCATCTCTCGCCTCTTTTAATGCTTTCTCAAATTCATATTCTGTTCCTCCAGCAATCATTCCTTTAATGCTTACAATATAAACTCTCTTCTCCTTTGCGTGAGATGGAATAAATGTAAAGCTTATTGACAGGACAAGCAGTATGACAATTACAATTATTTTCTTCACAGATGTATTTGCATAAGAATATTTATTTTTTAGGTTTGCAATAACATTCATCTGATGGATGTAAATTCTTTATATACCTGGAATTTTTAACAGCATGTTTAAAATAATTGAGCATACTGCTGACATTGGTATAGAAGCTTATGGTTCTACAATAGAAGAAGCATTTGAAAATGCTGGTAAAGGAATGTTTTTTATAATGACAAATGGTGGTAAAATTGAAAGCAAGGTTGTGAAGCAAATAGAATTACCATTTGATATGGATGAAGAACAGTTGCTGGTTGATTGGCTTTCAGAATTGCTTTACATACATGATGTTGACCATCTTGTCTTTGGAGAATTTGATGTGAAAATAAATAAAAAGTTGATAGCAAAGGCTTATGGTGAGGAATATAACATAAAAAAACATGGTTATGGCATGGAAATAAAAGCGGTAACATATCACATGCTTGAAGTGAAAAGAAATAAAAAGGGTTATGTAATAAGAGTGTTGTTTGATATATAGGTGAAAAAAATGTGGAATGGTCCCCTTGAAAAAATAGATGAATATCGCTACATGATACCAAAAACATATAAAGGCATAAAGGGAAATTTAAAAATGAAAGTTCCAGCAGTAATATATGCAAATGAAAAAATGATAGAAGCGATAAAAAAAGATAATGCTCCAGAACAAGCTGCAAATGTAGCAACATTGCCGGGCATAGTCGGAAAATCTTTAGCAATGCCAGACATACACTGGGGCTATGGCTTTCCAATTGGGGGTGTGGCGGCAACAGATGCCAATGAGGGCGTCATCTCGCCGGGGGGCGTCGGCTTCGATATAAATTGTGGCGTCCGCTTGGTGAGGACAAATTTGAAGATGGACGATATCAATGGCCAGATTATAAAAAATTTGGTGGATGAGCTTTTCAAAAATGTCCCATCTGGTGTGGGAAGCAAGGCAAGAATAAGACTTTCAATGCAGCAGATAAATGAAGTTCTTGATATGGGAGCAAAATGGGCTATTGAAAATGGCTATGGATGGGATGAAGATTTGGAATATTTAGAAGAGAATGGTCATCTCGAATCTGCAGATTCAAGCCTTGTTTCCGATAAAGCAAAAAAGCGTGGAAAAGAGCAGGTGGGCTCTTTAGGAGCAGGAAATCACTTTCTTGAGATACAGCGTGTTGCAGAAGTTTTTGATGAAGAGGCAGCGAAAGTTTATGGAATAGAAAAAGACCAGATTGTTGTCATGATTCACACTGGTTCAAGGGGGTGCGGTCATCAAATATGCACAGATTATTTGCGTGTTCTGGAGCAAGCTACATTAAAATATAATATTCAGCTTCCAGACCGCCAGCTTGCATGCGCACCTGTAAACAGTAAGGAGGGAGAATCCTATTTAAAAGCAATGGCTTCTGCAGCAAATTTTGCATGGACAAATAGGCAGCTCATTGTTCATTGGGTTCGTCAATCTTTTGAAAATGTTTTGCATGAAAATGCCCATGATTTAGGAATGCATATTGTATATGATGTCTGTCATAACATTGCCAAAATCGAAGAACATGTTGTGGATGGGAAGAAAATGAAATTGGTTGTGCATAGAAAAGGAGCTACCCGTGCTTTCGGTCCAAGTAGAAAAGAAATGCCATTGAAGTATCGCAAGATAGGGCAGCCTGTTTTAATTCCAGGAGATATGGGAACAGCAAGCTTTTTGTTGAAAGGAACTGATGCATCAGAAGAAACATTTGGCTCAACATGCCATGGAGCTGGTAGAGTTATGTCAAGGAGTGAGGCAAAAAGGAGATGGAATGGGAGAGAAATAGCAAAAATGCTCGAAAGAAAGGGTATATATGCTCACCCAGCGAGCTGGACGGTTATGGCTGAAGAAAGCCCTGATGCATACAAAGATGTTGGAAATGTGGTTGAAGTAACTCATGGGGCTGGAATATCCACGAAAGTTGCAAAAATGGTTCCTCTCGGTGTTGTAAAAGGATGATTTATTTAATAATTAAAATAGCAATATGTGCAGCATTTGCATTGGTAACATATAAGTTAAAAATATTAGATTTCTGGGGGGCATCATTTGCAACTTTTATAGGGGCAATAATAATTTTTTTAAAAGGAATAGGATGGTTTACATTGTTGCTCATTTTTTTAATAGCAGGAGCATTTGCAACAAATTACAAATTAAATTTTAAGAAACGAAGATTGCAGGAAAAAGCTTCTCGTAAGGCAATAAATGTTATAGCAAACGGGTCTGTTCCAACCATTATTGCAATATTATCAATCAATTACAATTTTTCAATGATTTATGCCTCTGCCATAGGAGTTGCTCTTGCTGATACATTTGCATCTGAACTTGGCGTCTTATCAGATAATGCATATCTTATAACAAATTTTAAAAAAATAGAGCCTGGAACGAATGGAGCAATATCATTGTATGGCGAAATGTGGGCTTTTACTGGAAGCCTTATAATTTCTTTATCTGCATATTTTTTATTAAATTTAGATTTGATTCAGGTTGTAATTGTTATTTTAATAAGTATGTTTGGTTGCCAGATTGATTCTCTTCTTGGTGCAACTTTTCAGGGAAAAGGAAAAGGGAGCATGATGGCAAGCGATACCATTTTAACAAATAGTGATGTAAATTTAGTTTCAATTTCTCTGGCAACACTGACTGCTTACATAATAGAAGCCATAATATAGTTATTCCTTTCTCACATTTATTGCAACAACTTCAAATTATCC
>JAGGSX010000139.1 GCA_021158865.1 Thermoplasmata archaeon | reverse complement strand
CATCAAAGTCATTTTTGCTGTTATTCCATTTCAATATGAGATTGCATCCTTGTATATCATTATATAAAGAAGATGCTGTATAATTGTTCTCGCAAGCTATTGTAACAAAATTCCATCCATATGAGAGATTAAAATAAAATCTCCCTATAACCGAAATATTGTCTATATAAGGAACAAAATTATGGGCTGTAACAACGAAACTAATGTTTCCTATGGTGGATGTAAATAGGGAAAATGTTGCATTTCCGTTTTCATCTGTTATATTTCTATAGAAAAATTCGCCATCCTTTTTTATAACAACAGTTGCCCCCTCTATTGAATTTCCATTATCATCCTTGACATTTATGGTTAATGTGAATTCTCCAATTGGGATTATTTTCGGATAAGTTACACTCATGAAATGAGGAACATCAGTATATATCCAGAGAGAGGGTTCTGTAAATGAATTATACATCTGATATTCCAGTTCCGTGTAATATCCATCTCCATAATAATTGTACATATATAATTTTCCCTGATTCATTATTCCAACAAAATCATATATTGAATCATTAAACATTGCTTTATAGAACCCTTTAGCAAGTTCATCGTTATACCCGGTATATGAAGGCCTGGAGGAACCAAGAAATGCTATTGCGCCGCCGTTCTGCTTTTTCATCCATACCTCCCCAAAACAATCCATACCACTATAATCAAACCAACCTGTGTTGCATGTGGTGCTGAATATTACAGGCAATTTTCTTCCGTTTACAAGAGCCATAACATCATCATTGTAGAAGCCGCCATTTCCAGCCATATACCATCCATCAACAGAGCCGTGTTCCCTATAACTAACAAAACATCTCCCCGCATTTATTTCAGATGCCATTCTATCTGTTCCCCCTTCATATTCATTCCACTTGCTAACATTATATCTATAGCCAGTTAGCAAATTTTCAATAAAATTTGCCGTCTGCTGCCATGGTGGCCTTTCGGTTCCATAAAATACTGTTGCGTTCTTATACCATGCGATTTCATTCATATACGGATTTTTTTCGTAGCCGATGATTTTATCAACTATTACATCCAGTTCACTTTCATTTTTTACAGATATTCTTCCAAGTTTTATATCTGGAAAATAGTCATTTCCATCCATCATTGAATATGGGAGATCAGTAGCGCATCCGCCAAGTCCAGAGAATGTTGGAATAAATTCAACATCTCCAACCAGAAGAACGTATGATGGCGAGGCACTCCAGTTATGATACGCATATGAGATGAAATATTTTATGGCACTACTGCCACTACCAGGAAACTGAGAATATACATCGCTCACATTAACAACTTTTGTTTCGTATCCCCTCATTTGTTTCCATTTGGCAAGAGGCGTGATTGCATTATAAAAATTATCATGCGTTATTATTAAGTAATCCGCACTATTATTTACATCCGTGAGATTTTTGCATGCTATCCTTTTATCAATTTTTTTAGCATAATTTTCGTAATAAAATCTGTGCATGTCTTCCACGTTATAAACAATTCTCTCGCAATCTTTCATGAATTTTATTTCTTTTTTTTCTCCTGCACCTGTTTCAATTTCAAATTTTATTTCATTATACAATTTTACTTCCTTTCTTAGAGGATTGAATTGTACTGGATATATTGTTACAAATGCAATATTCATTCCATAATATTTTGCATCTTTGATTTCAATTACATTCTCTGGATAAAATATATCCGTTGAATAGAATGTAGTGTTTATTATAAATTCTGATACAAGTTCTGTATTCTCTCCTTCTCTTATTGGCTTCTGGAAGGGATATATAGTTATATTTTTAATTACGCTGTAATTCATCTTTTTTATTATAACATTCGCATTTTCTCCATAAGGAATAGCAAGGATAAACCTTTTTGCAGGTAGTTGCGGTTTGCCTACTTCTGCCGTTATTCCGCAACCATCAATATGTATTATTGTGTATTCATTTCCATCATAAAAGATTTTTTCAAATGATGTATTCGGAGGAGTGTAAAGCAAGGAAATTTTAAGATTTTCATCAGCGACTCCATTCATTAAAGGGATTGCCAATAGAATTGCGATACAGCCAATAAATACCTTTTTTATCATGACATCAATAATATTGAAATATTTTTATAGTTTATTGGTGTGTTGCATAACCCTTATTAGTTTCATATCCTTTCCCTTATTGGGGATGGGATATGAAAAAGAAGAGATGGGGTAAGAAATATAAGGATAATAGAAACTGGAGAAATTATAATAGAAAACTTGTCAGAAGAGGAGAGGCATACATTTCCTTAGATTTCATTGAGACATGGAAAAAGAATTGGATGAAATGAATAGAGGAAAGGAAAGTGCACCATATCAGTATCCAGATTCCTTGATGACTTTTCTTGCCTACATTTATGTTCTTCTTGGTATAGATTATGGGGGTTTGCAGGGTTATCTTATAGGGTTATCAAAACTTGTCCCATTTGAAATTCCTTTATACAATTATTTTCAGGAGGGTAAGCAAACTTAAAATTGAATTGGAAAAAACTTTATTGAAATACAAAGGAAAGGATGTTGTCATATCTCTTGATTCAACTGGAGTGAAGGTAACAAATAGAGGAGAATGGATGCGTGAAAAATGGAAAGTGAGAAGAGGATGGATTAAAGTTCATGCAGCAGTGGATGATAAAAACAAGCAGATCGTTGCAATGGAAATAACAGATGAAACAATATATGATAATGCAAAATTTGGTGAACTGGTTGAGCAATCTATTGAAAATGTTGAGAATAAAGGAGGGAAAGTGATTCAGATAAATGCAGATGCTGCATATGATTCAAATGAAAGTTTTAGAATATCCGAAGAATACAACATTAAGCCTGTAATAAAGGTTAGAAAACCACCTCCAACAGCACGAAGTAAAAATCCAAGAAAGAAATATGCGAAGGAATTTCATGAATTGGAATATAAAGAATGGAAGGATAAATATGATTATGGTAAAAGATGGTATAGCGAGATACCTCATTCTGTTGTAAAGAGAAAATTTGGAGAATTTGTGAGAGCCACAAAGAAGGAAAATATGTATCACGAGGCAAAATTGAAGTATATTTTCTACAATGCAATGATTTACTATGATATTACAGGCATTCCTATTTGGAAAAATAGGAATTTGCATAATCATAGTAAAATTTGGATAAGAGAGGAAACCGTTATGCAACAAAGCAAAAAAAGAGCAAAATTTAAATATTTTCATGGCATAAAAAACAATGCGGTTTAATCATTGTTGCTTTCATTGCTTTCTTCATTTATTTTCATATATTAAAATAAAGGGAGGGATAAACTATGAATAATGTAATTCTTATTGTTGAAGATGAAAGAGATATGCAGGAATTGATAAAGCTTTACATAAAAAAAGCGGGCTTTGACTTGGAAGTTTATTCAGCCTATGATGGAAGAGAAGGCGTTAAAAAATACAAAGAATTGATGAAGAAAAATAAGAAGCCTTCTTTAGTTGTGATGGATTTAAAACTCCCAGAGATGGATGGAGTGGAAGCAACAAAAAAAATAATGAAGATGGATCCAGATGCTGTAGTATATGGATTCACAGCTTTCTTTGATACAGAACTTGCAGAGAATTTGATTAAAGCAGGGGCAAAAAAAATTATCCCTCGTCATGTTGGATTCGTAGGTTTTATTCATGAATTGAAAAAATTTTATGGGATTAAATGAAGCTGGCTATAGTGGGTTGCGGGGCAGCCGGCGCCACCGCGGCACAATTTGCGAGAAAATATGATAGGAAGGCGAGCATTGTTGTTTTTGATAAAGAGGGCTATGGAGAGTATTCAAAATGTGCTTTGCCTATGGTAATTTCTGGTGAGCTTTCATGGAATGATGTAATTGAATATTCTCCAAGATGGTTTAAAAATGCAAAAATAGATTATAGAAATGAGGAGGTTCATAAAATAGACTTTGATTCAAAAATAATAGAAGCCAATGAAGAGATGGAATATGATAAAATTGTTATTGCAACAGGAGCAATGACGAGTATTCCATTTAAAATGCAGGGAGCTTATACCCTCCGCAATATGAAAGATGCAATTGAGATAAAAAAAATTGCTGAAAAATCAAAAGATGCCATAGTTATTGGAGCTGGCTTAATTGGACTTGAAGTTGCTGAATCTTTAATGAGCCTTGGACTTAAAGTTAAGATTCTGGAATACATGCCTTCCATACTCCCTGCGATGGTTGATGAAGATGTTGCCAGCTATTTATTAAAAAAAATTGATATTGATGTTGAAACGAAATGCAGGGTGAAAGAAGTTTATAATAATATTGTTGAAGCGGATGAAAATTATGAAGCAGATTTTGTTGTTGTTGCTACAGGAAATAAAGCAAGTGTTGAAATTTGCAATAAATGCAGAATTGAAAAAGGAATAGTTGTTGGTGATGATTGCAAAGCCATGGAAGATGTATATGCAGCTGGAGATTGCACCCAGATAAAAGATTTTTTTGGAAGAATAATGCCTGTTGGATTGGGAAGCATTGCAACACGCCAGGGCATGATTGCAGGAATAAATGCTGCTGGAGGAAATGAAAAATTGTTACCTCCATTGTGGGCAAAGACAACAAAATTATTTAATATAGAAATTGCTTCAGTTGGTCTAATGGAAAAAGATGTAAATATTCATTCAAAATTTATTGGAAATTTACTTCCAGCTTATATGAAAGGAGATAAAATTCTTATAAAATTGCTTGCAGATGAAGATGGTGTAATTGTAGGAGCTCAAGCTGTTGGAAATGGTGCTTCCCTGCATATAAATAAGATTGCATTAGCTATATATAAAAAAATGAAAATTAATGAACTGGCAAGAATTGAAACAACCTATGCCCCAAAAGTAGCCCCTGTTTTTGATGCAGTTACAATAGCAAGTCAGATGATTGAGACGAGGATGAGAAAATGAAGAAAATATATGAAGGAATTTTTAAAGAAGGAAATCAAATTTTTACACTGAATTTAGTTGAAGGAATTCGTGTATATAACGAAAAAATTTTGAAAAAAAGTGGAAAAGAATATCGTTCTTGGAATCCTTATAGAAGCAAGATGGCAGGGGCAATATTGAAAGGGGCAGAGGCGCCAATAAAAAAAGACAGCAGAATTTTATATCTTGGAGTTGCAAATGGAACGACAGCAAGCCATTTTTCTGATATTGCTTTAAATGGTATGATTTATGGAGTTGAAATTTCATTCAGAGCAATGAAAGATTTTATAAAATTGTGTAAGAAACGTTATAATCTTATCCCAATAATTGCAGATGCAAATAAGCCAGAGATGTATGAAGCGATTGTTGAAAATGTTGATTTAATTTATCAGGACATTTCACAGCGAAACCAAGTGCAAATTTTTTTGAAAAATATGGAGAAATTTGAACCAAAAAATGGGATAGCAATGATAAAAGCAAGGAGCATAGATGTTGCAAAAAAACCTAATGAAGTCTTTAAAGAAGTTGAGAAAAAAATTGAAGAAAGATATAAAATAAGGAAGGTAATAAAGCTCAGCCCCTATGCAAAGGACCACATAGCAATTTTTGTATAAGCATAAGCCTTATAAAACACTTGCTTATACTTGCTTCTAATGAGAAGAAAAAAGGAAAATCCACAAATCATAAAAACAATAGAATTCCTTCATAAAGCTGCAGAGAAATATCAGGCTGGAATATGGAAGGCAGTAGCCAAAAAACTTGAAAAACCATATAAAAGATGGGCGGAAGTCAATATAGGAAAAATTGCAAGGTACGTTAAAAAAGGAGAAATTGCTTTGGTTCCAGGAAAGGTTCTTGGAATGGGAGATGCTGGCAAAATAGAAGTTGCTGCGTGGAAGTTTTCAAAGCAGGCAAAACAAAAAATTGAGAAGGCTGGAGGAAAATGTTATAATTTATTTGAAATTGTTGAAAAAAATCCTAAGGGAAGTAATATTCGTATATTGGGTGGTTGAATGGCTGTTATTGATGCTTCTGATGCGCCTATTGGAAGGCTTGCAACAAGGCTTGCAAAAAGATTGCTCGAAGGAGAGGAAATAAATGTTGTTAATGCCGAGAAAGCAATAATAACTGGAAACAAGGATGAAATAAAGGAGAGGTATTTAAGCAGGAAAAGAAGAGGAGGAACAAAAAGAAAAGGACCATATTTTCCACGCCTTCCTCATCTAATTTTGAAAAGAACAGTTAGAGGAATGCTACCATATCAACAACCAAAAGGTAGAAAAGCATATAAAAGACTTAAAGTATATATCGGCGTGCCAAAAGAATTGGAAGGAAAAGAAATGGAAAAAATTGAATACAAAAAATCAACAAACTATATAACACTGAAAGAATTATCAGAATATATGGGAATTAAGTGGGAATAAAATGAATGTTATCGCTTCAGGAAAAAGAAAAAGTGCAGTTGCAAGGGCTTACATTAAAGAAGGAAAAGGTATTGTTAGAGTAAACAAAATGAATATAGAGACATATCCTGAGCATATAAGGGCAATAATGAAAGAGCCCTTACAACTTGCCGAAAAGTATAGAAAAAAAATCAATATAGAAGTCAGGGCGGGCGGCGGCGGACCAATAAGCCAAGCTGAAGCTGTAAGGACAGCAATAGCAAAAGCTATGACTTCGTTTTTTAATGACGCCTCCTTAAAGGAAATGTTTATTGAATATGACAGAACATTGCTTGTCAGTGATATAAGGAGAAAAGAGCCGAAGAAACAGCTTGGGAGAGGAGCAAGAAAAAAGAGGCAGAAGTCATATAGGTGATTGCATGATTATTCCTATAAGATGTTTTACCTGCGGAAAAGTCCTTGGCTCGATATTTGAAGAATATAAAAAGAGAGTTTATTTAGACGGAGAAGACCCAAAAAAAGTTTTGGATGAACTCGGCGTCAAAAGATATTGCTGCAGACGAACCATAATTTCCCATCCTGTCTTTGTAAAAAATGGAGAAATAAAAGAAATTATAGATGAAGCAGCTCAATATGAATGAGCCAAGAATTCTTTTATCATATCAGCAAATTCTTTGAATGGGACTGTCCTCTCAACAACTTTTTTTGCACCAGCATTCAATAATCTTTCTGACCAATCTGTATCAAACCATGCAGTATAGCCCCATATTGTTGCGTTTTCATCAATTTTTAGTATTTTCTTAGCTGTTCTAACTCCATCCATTTTTTCGTCTATTCCTTCTTTATGCAATTCAATAATGGACATATCATCTTTTCCAGATAAATTTAAATCCATGATAACCAATGCTATTCTTTCATTTTTATCCATAAATTCTTTGTAAATTTTTATGGCATCTTCTCCAGAATAGGCACTTATAATCTCAACCCCTTCTATTTTTTTGAGGTATGGCTTAAGCAATTCATGTATGTCTGGTTCATCATCGACTATCAATACCTTACTCATGTACCTCACCTTTTGTGACAACATTTTTAACAACTTTTTCTATTCTTTCTATAGCATCCAATGCTTTTTCAATTTTATCAATGTCATGATCTTCTTTTGCGATTTCAAGATAACCTTTTGCTATTGCAATTGGATTGAAAAAATAGTGAGCAGTCCATAATTTAAACTGGGATTCTTCCTCCAAAGCACGCCTCATTTCTTCTTGAGCATTTATTTTTGATACGCCTGCCGCAATTTCTTCAGCTATTGACCTAAGCAATCTTCTCTTTTCCTCCATCAAAGGATTTTTTGAAGTGTTTAAAACCTGCAGAACGCCATACAATTCCTCTTTTGTAATTAATGGAATGGTGTAAATTTCTCTAACATCATATTTTTTGTATAATTGCCAGTTGAAAGACAATGGCTTATATTTTTGCAAATTTTTTATGTGCCTTGCTTTCTTTTCCAAGCATGTCTTTACAGCTTCCCATTTTTTATCATTTAAAGAGTAAGATTTCATAGTTTTTTTCTTAAAATCTTTTGGATAGCCATAGAATACAATTGGTTCAAGGATTTTTTTATCTTTATTATAAATGAAAATGTTTGCATAATCAACTTCAATTATTTTCTTTATTTTTCTCAGCAATTTTCTGCAAAGTTCTTTTATTGTATCGCTTCTATTTATGCTCATTCCAATATCATAATATAATTTCGATAACTTTTGTATCTCTTCTTCAGCTTTTTTTCTTTCTGTTATATCATAGGCATTACCTAAAGCAGCTGGTTTTCCTTCATATATTATATTTGATGCAGTCAAATCGACCCATCTTACTCTTCCATCTTTTGTTATAACGCGGAATTCATAATGATGTGGCTCAACTTTCTCTCCCCTTTGCCTTTTTTTACCTCTCTCCATAACAATTTTTTTGTCATCTGGATGAACTACCTGCCAAAATTTCATTTTAGATAATTCATCTTTTGAATAACCAAGCATTTTTTCCATTGCTGGATTTACATATTTAAAAATATCATCTTGAATAATGAAGATTGCTGAAGCAGAAGATTCTGCAAGAGTTCTGAGTTTTTCTTCGCTTTCTTTCAATGCTTGTTCCATTTTTTTACGCTCTGTGATATCTCTAACAATGGCGATAATTCTTTTTTTGCCACCTATTTCGACTAAAGTTGTAGAAACTTCTACAGGTATAGCTTTCCCGCCTTTATGAATATTAAAACTTTCGACTCTAATTCCGCCTTTTTCCAACTCCTCATTTATTATCTCTGGCATTCTCTTCCTTATATCTTCTGGCACAATATCAACAACATTCATGGCAAGCAATTCATCTTTAGAATAGCCAAGGAGTTTGCAGGCTGATGTATTTACATCTACAATATTTCCATTCAAATCTTCAATAAAGATTGCATCTAAAGCTCCTTCAAAAATCGATTGAAATTTCTTCTCTGTTTCTTTTAATTTAGTAATATCAAGGTTTATACTCAAGCTACCCACAAATTTTTTATTTTCATATAAAGGCACAGCAGAAATAATAAATGTTTTTATCCTTCCATCTTTTGCAACAACATTTAGCTCATATCTACTGGCTTTTCCTTTCCTTCTCTTTTTGATTTCTTTTTTCAATTTTTCTTTATCCTCTGGATAAACAAAATCAATAAATTTCTTACCTATTATTTCCTTCTTTTTATATCCAAGTAGTTTTGCAAATGCTTTATTTACAAATATAATTTTTTCATCTGTATCATCAATGCATATTCCCTCGCTCGCTGTTTCCACAAGCATGCGGTATTTTTCCTCGCTTTCTTTCAATGCTTCCTCGGCTTTCTTCTTCTTTTCTTCCAACTTTAGATTATATAGAGCAAACGAGATATCTCCAGCAACCTCTTTTAATAATCCTATTTCTTCTATGCTGAAATTTTTTGAATGGACGAGACAAAGGCTTCCACGCACTTTATCTTTTGAAAAAGGCATGGCAATCATATATTTATTACCAAATCTATAAACAACTTCTTTACCCTCCTTCACTTTTTTCTCAATCTCTTCTTTAAAGAATTTCAATAACTTCTGTAACTCCTTTTTTTCTCCAGAAGTATAAATTTTTCTCTTATATGAAATGCATGCCCCGTCATATCCTTTCACATCATGCAAAAGCTTGCAAGCTTTTTGAAGCAATCTTACTTCATTCTTTTCCATGGTTATCAACTGATTTATCCCTCTTATGGCTTTGAGCAATTCATTCAAATGTTCTATTTTTTGCTGATATCCTTTAATGTCTCTTATATCAACCATTAGGCCGGATGAAAACAAAAGCCTACCGTCTTTATCTTTAAATGGAATTACCGTCATCAGAACAGGAATGATATTTCCATCCTTATCTTTCCTTACAGTTTCAAATCTTGCAAATCCTTTTTTAATTGCCTCCTCAAACTGCTTTTTTTGCTTTTTTTCGTCGACAGCAAAAATTGTCATGGATTTTCCAACAATTTCTTCAGCCTTCCATTTAAATAAATCTTCTGTGGCTTTATTCACATATATTATATTCCCTTTTTCATCCAAACATACAACAGCCTCCTTAGCATTTTCAACAATGGAAATAAGCATCGCCTCCTTTTTCTTCTTTGCTTCATTTTCCATTGCCGCTTTCACCGCCGCCGGCAGCCTGGCAATGCCTTCTGTAGTTTTTATTATATAATAATCCAATCCATGTTTCATTGCCTCAACAGCAACTTCTTCTGTTCCACTATCCGTAAGCATTATGATTGGCAGGAATGGATTTTTTTTCTTTGCTTCTATTAAAACCTTCACTCCATTTCCCCATCTCAATTGAAAATTTGTTATTATGAAATCACATCCTTTTTCAATTGCATCATAAAATTGCTTTTCAGAATAAACTTCAATAAATTCTGCATCTTTAAATTCTTTTTTTAAATGCTTTATAATATTTCTTCTATCTTCTGCCTCCTCGTCTATAATGAGAAACCTCATATCAATAATAACAATAAATATTATTTAAGTTTTGATATAAAATACTTATGTTATGAATGGCTCATTGCCTCCATGCATACTGATTCTTGGCCTTATTTTGATTACACTTACAACCTCGCTCACATCATCTATAATCAAAGCCACTCCTTTCTCTGTCCCGATTTTTTTAATTGCATCTTTTATCTCTCCTTTCATATATGTGGGTCTTATTTCATTCAGTGCCTCTATATCTTGCTGGGCTGTAAGGCGATGGCTTATTATAATATCTGCATGCGAAATGACTTCTTTGTCAAGAGAACTTGGCATCTGAGTGGCAAGAATTAATGAAAGCCCGGGCTGGCGCCCCTGCCTCATCCATTGATTTATGAAAATGCTTCTTGATATTTTATTTTTTGATAAGAAAACATGTGCTTCATCAATTGCGAGCAATACCATTGGCATTCTGCTTTTTTCCTTCAGTTCTTCTCTCTTTCTCTCTATAACACGAGTTTCAAAAATTTTTTGAGCGATTATTGAGAGGATAACGTCTTTTAATTCGTCAGGATACTGACTCAAATCCAATATTGTTATTTCTCCTTTTTTGACTATATCATATATTGAGATAGCGTCTTTACTGAAAATTTCCCAGCTTTTTGCCATCTTAAAAAGATTTTTGCAGGCTACTTTTACTTCATCTGAAAAATTACTCTCATTTATTTTGTTTAAAATATTATCTATTGAATATTCTCCTTCTAAATCATTCAATGCGTCTGTTATTGCAATCCCAATTTGAGAAAAAGGAGAAATATTGAATAAAGAATGCCAGTGATGAAAACCCATTTGAGAAGGCTTTAATGAAAATGGAATTGCATCTATTCCTTTCGTTTTATATTCATCAACCATTTTTTGAGTGGAAATTATTTTTATTTTTATTCCTTCTGCATTCATGCCCCATTTCTTTAAAAAATCTTTTTCTTTTTCATTTGGCATATAACTGCTCCAAAATATTCCTAAAGTATCAATAACAATCATGCTCAATTTATTTTTTATATCATCATCAAGCATATAAAATTCTTCCATAAATACGCCTATTGTATAAGATTTTCCATATCCTCTTTTTCCTGCTATTAGTATAACATGAGGCATGGAAATGTCTATAAAAACTTTTGAACCCAGAGAAGAATCGAGAGCATAATATTTCCCTATGTTTAATAAAGCTCTTCCTTTTTTTCTTGAACCAAAAATAAAATTTTTTTCCATAAAGTATATTACCCAATAATTATTTAAATTTTGTATATGTGTGACTATATTCTTAGAAAAGAAGGAAATGAGCGCGTAGCAATCGTTGATTGTTTAAACTGCAATTTTTCATCGTCTTTATTTGATGAGAATTGTAGAAATGGCTTATTAAAGATTTTTTTAAAGGAGCCAAAAATTGATAAATTAATTTTAAATGATACCTTAACAAAAATATTTTATGGAGAGGAATTAAAAAAATTGAAAAAAATGGCGAATTTTATTGATGAATTATATTCCTTAAACAAATGCGATTGTCTTGGAATAAATGAAATAATTGAAATGATAAAGAAAAATTCATTGTCCAATCCTGCAGAAGCATTTGAAAAAATAAAGGCATTGTATAAAGAAATAAAAAAACCCCTTATAACTGAGAAAAGATGTTATTGCAGAAAAGATTTTAAAGAAAAATTGAAAAGATTACTCGATATAAAAATAGAAGATTATCATGCCATCCATCCATATATTAAACCAATATTTTTTGATACTTATATTCAATTTTCTCCACCATCTGATTCTGTCTTTTTAAAAAGCTATAATATTAAAAGAAAAGGCAAAGATTTGAAAGTATCCATATACAGGCTGATGACAAAACCAGAAAAATTGTATTTTATAATGCCCCCAGAATATAATTTGGAAGAAAAAGAATTAATTTTATTACAGCAAGTTAAAGAGAAATTGGCAAAGCATCATCCTTCCGACACTTCTTTTTTGGATTTTGAATCTGCAAGAGAATATTTTTATAGATTTGGGAAAGAAAAAATGGTTGAACTGGTGAATGAAAAAAATTTTGACATAGAAGGAGAAAAAATTGAAATGCTTGCAGATATTTTTGCAAAATATACAGCTGGAATTGGGATACTGGAAGATTTATTGTTGGATGAAAAAATACAGGACATATACATAAATGCTCCAGTTTCTCGTAACCCTGTTCATATAATCTTGGATGGGGAAGAATATACAACAAATATATATTTCTCTCCAGATGATGTTGAAGCTTTGTCAACAAGGTTCAGAAGCATGAGCGGGAGAGCATTTTCAGAAGCATCACCAATTCTTGATGCAGGATTGCACGATTACGGCTCAAGAATAACTGCAATATCTCCTCCCCTTACACCAGAAGGAATAGCCTTTGCAATAAGGCGCCACCGCCGCCAGCCGTGGACATTACCAATGTTTGTAGCGAATAAAATGATTTCTCCTCTGGCGGCTGGCATGTTGAGCTTTTTTGTAGATGGACAAGCCACAATTTTAATTGGAGGGAGCAGAGGGGCTGGAAAAACTTCATTGCTTGGTGCATTGATGCTTGAAATTCCTCAAAAATATAGGATAATCACAATCGAAGATACACCAGAAATACCAATTGAAAAAATGCAGAAGCTGGGATATAAAATACAATCATTGCTGACAAAATCTGCTGTTGCAGAAGAAGGTATAGATGAAAAAGTTGCTATAAAAACTGCTCTAAGGCTTGGTGAATCTGTATTGGTTTTGGGAGAGGTGAGGGGCAATGAAGCGAAAATATTATTTGAGGCAATGAGAATAGGGGCTGCTGGAAATCTTGTTATGGGAACAATACATGGGGCATCATGCAGGGATGTTTTTGACAGGCTTGTATATGATATTGGAATTCCTTCTTCATCTTTTAAAGCAACAGATATTGTTGTCATAGCAGCTCCAATGAGAATAGGAGGAAAAATGGAGAAAAAAAGAAGGGTTGTTGAAATTGCAGAAATCAGCAAATTATGGAAAAATGAGGATATGGACAAAGTTTTCAATGACATAATGGTTTATGACAGCAAGGAAGATGAACTGAAGGCATTGGACTTATTTTACATGGGCCAATCTGAAATTATAGGTAAGATTGCCATGCAATGGGGTATGAGTATAGAAGATGCAATTGAAAACATAAAATTGAGGGCTAAAATTAAGAAAAAAATGGCTGAATATTCATTGCATGATAGCAGGCTTGTAGAAGCAAAAGCCGTTATAGATGCCAACAATGCATATTGGATAATGCTAAATGAAATGAAGGATGAAATAGATTATAAAAAGTTAGAAAAAAAATGGATGGAATGGTTTGGTAAATATGCCAAGTTATGAAAAATTCTGTAAAAAATTTTTGAAAAAATTTTCATGGAGAAAGAAAAATATTCATGTATCTCAAGAATTCATTGATAGCTTGAATTTTACTGGAATTGACCTTGAACCAGATGAAATAATAACTTTTTCCTACATAATGGCAATCATATCACTTATGGCAGGCGTGGCAATAAGCATTGCAATTCTCTCATTTTATAATTTTTCTTTTAGAGAAATTGGAATGCTTACAATTCTTTTGATTTTTTTGATTATATTTGCCTTTCCATTAATAGTTTTACACTATACCAGCGAATATCCAAAAATAAAAGCAAAATATATGAAAATACATTCTTTGGGAGATGTTCCTGAAGTTATTTCATATATTGTAATGTATTTGAGAATACATCCAAATTTAGAAAGGGCATTAGAATTTGCATCATCTGAATCAAGAACAGCTTTATCACGAGATTTAAGAAAATTGTTGTGGGATATAGAAATAAGAATCTATAAAGGAATTGATGATGCAATAACATCTTTTGCAGAATTATGGGGTAAATGGAGCGATTATTTTAAAAGAGCAATCCATCTCATAAGGAGTTCTGTTAGAGAAAAGGAAACGGAGAGATATGTAACATTGAATAGAGCTTTAGACGTTGTCTTGGATGGAACAAAAGATACAATGATAAATTTTGCAAACAAACTCAACCAGCCAACGTTGGTAATATATTCCATTGGAGTCATGCTACCTCTTGCTCTGGTCGCCATGCTCCCCGCCGCCAGCATAACACGGCTCCATATCTCAATATTCCAAATTTTTATAATATATGATATCTTACTTCCAATAATTCTTTTTGTTTATATAAGGAAAATTCTGTTGATGCGTCCAGCAACTTTCAATCCGCCTTCAATTCCGTCAAATGTTGTGAGAATAAATAAGTTTGCTAATGCTTCAATCTCTTTGGCAATTTTAATTTCATTTTCATTTCTTGCATTATATTTTTCATATAGCATTCTTTTCATTATTGGAATTGGATTCAGCATATCATATTATGGAATGAGCTATTTCCCATATAAAAAAATAAGGGATGACATAAAAGAAATGGAAAATGAGTTCAGTGATGCCTTATATATAATAGGAAAAAGAGTTGAAGAAGGAAAACCACCAGAAGAGGCATTTTATTATGCATCAGAAACGATGAAAGGTTCAAAAATCGGCAAAGTGTTCTCAAATTCTTCTTATAATCTCATGACAAGAAGGACAACTTTAAAAGAAGCTTTATTCAATAAAGAATATGGTTCTCTTAGAAATATATTTTCAGATAGAATAAGAGCTATAATGAAAATCTTTGTTGAAGGCGCAAGAAAGAGCCATAAAGCAACTGGAAATGCCATAATAAAAATTGCAGACCATTTAAAGCAATTGCAGGATGTGGAAAGAAATATAAAAAATAATCTTGGTGTTTTAACTTCCACTCTTCATTCAACTGCAACAATATTTGCTCCAATGATAGCAGGGATAACTCTCGGAATAACAAAATTGATAACAAATGTTTTATCTGGCATGAATTTCTCAATTTCTGAAAGCATGTCCATTCTTATATTTGGAAATGAAAAATTTTCTTTAGCAAAAATTTCCTATGATTATTTTATTCTAACCATAGGAATTTATATCCTGCTTCTTGTAATGCTATTATTAAGATTTGCAAATGGAATAGATGAAGGCGATGATTATATTGAATACATGTATTCCATAGGAAGAGAAATGCCTTTAGCAACAATAATATTTGCATTATCGACAATACTTTCTTCTTTATTCTTTGCCACCCTGTGAGCCCTTTCTTCAGCCCTTTTAGAAAAAGCGCTGGCGGAAAAATGTATCAGTTCTTTTTAGGATGAAGCACTTTTTCTTTTGAAGAAAAAGGGCTCAAGGAAAGAACTTCTTTGGGGTGCAGACCTTTTCTAAAGGGGTGCAAGGAGTGAAGAAAGAGCTCTTATTGCTTTTCCTCTATGAGAATACTTATTTTTTTCTGTTATGCTCATTTCTCCAAAAGTTTTTTCACTTCCATCTGGAATGAATATTGGATCATATCCAAATCCTTTGCCTCTTGCATTATAAGAAATTTTTCCTTTGCAGACTCCCTTAAATATATGAAGAGAGCCATCATAAAAAGCAATAACTGATTCAAATCTTGCTTTTCTACTTTCTATCCCTTCCATAAGTTTTAATATTCCTTCATTTCCAATTGTTTTGAATATGTATGCAGAATAAACACCTGGAAAATTTTTTAATGCATCTATAAAAATACCTGAATCTTCAATAAAAAATTTTTCATTAACTTGTTTTTTTAAATATTCCTCCCCAAATTCAGCAACATCTTCAAGTTTATCTGCCTGAATTTCAGGATATGGAATGTGCTTCATTTCTATATCTTTTATAATTTTTTTTGCTTCAATATACTTATTTTTATTGCCTGTTATAAAATAAATCATGTTACCCGCCTCATGTATCTTCCTCTACTTATTATCTCATTTATTTTTTTTCTAACTTCTTTGCCCTCATCAAAATTTTTTTCATATTCCTCAAAAACCCATTCAAATAATTTTTTATTTTTATGCACCGCGTTGAATGCTTCCATCAAAAGATGCATGTCAACGCCTCTGTCTTCATTTTCTTCGCTTTTCATTCCAAGGCCAAAATCTATAAAGTATAAAGTTCCGTCTCCAATTATCATATTTGAAGTTGTTATATCTCCATGTATTATTCCATTTTCATGCATGGCGGCTATGCTTTTGCCAATTTTCTTACATATTTTCTTCTGATTTTCTTCATCAATTTTATCAATGAAATCTTTTACTCTCATACCATCTATATACTGCATCACTATCTCCTTTTTATACAAATTTATATCATAAATTATTGGCACGCTTACGCCTGCGCCTCTTGCCGCCATCATAAGCAATGCTTCCCTTTTTGTTCTATGCTCTCTAATAGCATTGTCCAATTCTTTTATTCTATACCCCTTCCTTATCCTTCTTTTTATTATGACCTCTTTTCCAAGCCATTCTGAAAGATATATTTCGGCTTCAGCCCCTTTTTTTATCAGCTTCTCCATTTTATCTCCACTTCATCTGTTCTGAAATTCTGCCTAATTTTTGTTTCATCTATCTTCATTCTATAGCCAGACTTATACATCAGCAGGGCAGTCCATGCAATCATTGCGCCATTATCAACTAAATATTTTTTTGAAGGCACATAAAACTTTGCTCCTCTCTCTTCAGCCATTTTTTTTATTATAGCCTGCAATCTTTTGTTGGCCGCCACGCCGCCGCCGAGAAGAACTTCTCCCTTATCTGTATGAGCCATTGCTCTTTCAGTAACCTCTGCAAGCATGCTGAAGCATGTTTCCTGCAGTGAATGAGATATGTCTTCTTTACTTTCTTTTTTCAGTAGATGGATAGCTGCAGTTAATATGCCAGAGAAAGCAACATCCATCCCTTTTACAGAATATGGCAGATGTATATATTTTCTGCCTTTCTCTGCCAATTTTTCTATCTCAGGACCAGCTGGAAAAGATATTCCGATTTCTCTACCAAATTTATCAAGACAATTACCTATGCCAATATCCAGTGTTTCTCCAAAAATTCTATATTTTCTATCCAAAAATGCAATTACCTGTGTATTGCCTCCTGAAGCATATAAAAGAACAGGGTCTTTGGCTCCGGTTAATGCCCTTCCTATTTCCAAATGGGCTATACAATGATTTACACCAATTATTGGCTTTTTGTATTTTAGAGCCATTGCCCTTGATGCAGTAGCAACGGTTCTCAGACATGGGCCTAATCCAGGACCAATTGAAAAACCTAAAACATCTATATCATCTATCTCGATTCTTGCAGATTTTATGGCCTCTTTTAATATTTTGGGAAGAAAGAATGCATGATGGTTTGCTGCTTCTCTGGGATGTATTCCGCCTGTTGCAGGCTTATACATTTTAGAAACATTTGAAAGCACATTACATTTTTTATTTTTATCCTCAACAATACCTATGCCAATCGTGTGAGCAGTGCCTTCTATACCAAGAGAAATCATAACTTCATTATCAAATCTGCTATCTCCTCCCTCTTTTCTTTCTCTCTCGGAAGGGCTATAGATGCTTTCCATTTTTTAGTTCCATCTTCCAGATAATATCCTCTGGAGATAGAAACAAATTCATTTTCTCCTTCTTCACTAATTGCCTTTTTCTTGGCAACTTCTATAAAATTATTTCTCCCAAACTTTATCTCTTTTCCTTCTATTATTTCATACTCTACCATTTTAATCAATCCAAGGAATATAAAAATACTGTAATTTAAACCTTTTGGTTATGCCAGTATCTAAAATTTATGGAGAATCTTTCTTTTATGATTTTTTGATTCTTCTCTTTTCTGCTATAAACCCCCATATCATAGAAAACATTAGTGCATCTGTCATCATTATAACTTCATTCTAAACAAAAGCTACTAAGGAGAATGCTATATCACATTTAGCAGGATATGTGAAATTTGTGTTAGCAAATGCGGACGAAACGAAGGGTGAATAACCTAAAAGGTTGTGAAGGATTTGAGCGAAGTATCAAAGCCACATATCCTCCTGCTAAGCGAAACTGGTCGCATATTTTATTTCTCCTTTCGTAATATCACAATATGTTCATAGTTCATAGTTGTTTCTGTTAAACCTTGTATATTAGTAGGACTATTCCTTTTGGGCATTCTTTTATTAGGAATTTCCCGTATTATAGTTTTAATATGTTTAAATCCGTTTCTTTCAAAAAATTCTCTTGTTATTTCATCGTTTGGAATTTCTATACCTTTTACTCGTCTGTTACCAACTACATAAGCGACAATCCCACCAACTTTAACAATTTTTGAAATATTGGATATAGACTGTTCATAATCTATGTAAAAAGAAATTACATCATAGACTCTTTTTTTATCTATTTTTGCAATTTGTAACAATACTTTATCAAGTGGATTAAATCCAAAATTTTTAAACTCTTTCTTTCTTATCCCACCCATAGACCGCTTATCAACTTCGTTAATTTCCTCAAATCCCAACCATTGATTACTTAACCGGGAAAACTGCCCATACGCTACTGTAGTTCTTGAATCTCCATAAGGCGGAGATGTTACCACAATATCTACACTATGAGTTGGGAGTGCACTTTCAGGGATTTGATAAACGGAATTAAAATCGTATATTTTAGAAGTTGCTTTGTTATTTTTTAAGGAAATATATTCAGCCATTCCATTCCTATTTCGTATTAATTTTTTAATCATTATAGATAAAACATCTGGATTAAATTTTTCTATTTGTTTGTGGGTCATCCGATACAATTTAAATTCACTATTTCGAGTTAAAGATGCTTCCCTTACTGTCTCACTAAATGCTACTTTAAAGAAATCCTGAACATCTTTATTATCAATTCCTTCAATATATTCTTTAATAACAGCAAGCCAATATTGAGTTTCTTTTTTAAACCAATAATCAATATTCTTGAAATATGGTATAACAGGACTAACCTTCTTGATTCCAAGTTTGACTGAAAAAATAAAATCATTAAAACCTTTTAAGTATGAATCTAATACTTTAAGTGGAATAACAGTAGTTTTCACTTTTGCGATTGATCGAGCCAATGGATTTATATCAGTTCCTATTGCATTTATACCTCTCAAATTCGCTTCTACTAATGATGTACCTGTGCCACAATATGGATCAAATAAAAGACTTGCTTTCTTAGCAAATTCATCTAAGATTCGCCCTGCAACTTGTGGTATCATCATCGCAGGATAAGGGTGAAAACAATGGACATGTTGCTTTGTATAAGCAGTTTTAAAATCCCAAGAGTCGTCCCGAATCTTTTTAAATTCTGCTCTAATCATATTAATCTCTCCTTATCTGCAAAACAAAGGTATAGATATTTTTCATCAATCCTAAAAGCAGTTCCATGATTTCTTACAGCTCCATTTTTCTTAATGTGCATTCTAATATCAACAATAATTATATCTTTTTTTAAAAGGTGGATAAAATTATTTATATCAGGGTTTTTAAGGAGATGTGCTTCATTAAAATAAAATTCCTCTCTTTCTTCTGAATTAATTCTAGTGTCTGCAATAACTACGACTAACGCAGGCATTTTTTTCCTGAATGTCTCAACTAAATCTTTGATGTCCCATTCTGCGATTAATGTATTGTTAATATGATAAAGCCTAAGCTTTTTACCATCCACTTTTAAATATAAACCTTGGGCATTTGGCCTTGTATTTACTGTGCAATATAAAGCTTTTCTTCCATTAGAATCCACATACCCATACTTTTCTATTAAATTCTTTTGACGTATTTTCCATACAGCTCTATTAAAAGTAAACATAGTAATTCGGTTTGAAACATCGGTTTGAAACATCTTTTCTTTGAGATTTTAATTCAACATCACCAAAATCGGGGTCCTTTAAATTATTTTCTTTTATACCCAAGAAAGTTTCTAAAGTATAGCCAATTCCTGTATTTCCTTTTCTTTTTGATGCCACCCAGCCCATATCTTTAATCATCTTTAATTTTCCCTTAAGTTCACTCATCTCCATAATGATACCCCTCTATATTCATTGTTATCAATTTCATCTAACCTATAATACACGAAGTTTTTATTCGCATACTCTCCATTGGAGTTAAAACGAATTTCATTTTTCATTGTTATATCATAACATTTAAACCTTAAAAACTTTACGCATAGCACATTGTCAGCAATGCTTAAATATTTATAAGAAATGCATCAGCATGAAAAAACTTTTAAAAAAATTGGCAGATATACCAGGCATTTCTGGTTATGAAGAAAAAATAAGAAGCTTTGTTATGAATGAAATGGAAAAATATGTTGATGAAATAAGGGTGGATAAACTTGGAAATGTAATAGGAATAAAAAATGGTGGGCAGCCAGCCATAATGCTTGCTGCCCACATGGATGAGATAGGTCTTATGGTGAAAGATATAGATAAAGATGGTTTTATAAAATTCATAAAAATAGGTGGATGGTTTGATCAGATTTTGCTGAACAGCCGTGTTGTTATTCATGGAAAGAAAGATGTATATGGTGTTGTGGGCTCAAAACCTCCTCACTTAATGAAAGATGAAGATAAAAAGAAAGCAATAACCTATGAAGACATGTTCATTGATATAGGAGCAAAAAGTAGAGAGGATGCTGAAAAAAATGGAATAAAGATTGGTAATGTAATAAGCCTTGATACAGATATGAAAGAATTAATAAATGGAAGGATAACGGGAAAAGCACTGGATGATAGAATTGGAATTGTAATGATGCTTGAAACTTTGAAAAAAGTGAAAAGCAAGGCAACAATATATGCTGTTGGAACTGTTCAAGAAGAGGTTGGTCTAAAAGGAGCAAGAACTTCTGCTTTTGGTTTATTTCCAGATTTAGCCATAGTCTGTGAGGTTGCAATAGCTGGCGACCATCCTGGCATAGATGAAAAAGACAGGCATATAAAATTGGATGGAGGGGCTGTCATAACTGTTGCCGATGCAAGTGGTCGTGGCTTAATATCACATCCTTCAATAATTGAATGGCTTGAAAATGTGGCAAAAGAAAATAGAATAAAATACCAGTTGGAGGTGGCGGAAGGCGGCACAACAGATGCAGCCGTCATCCATTTAACAAAAACGGGCATACCTTCCGGTGTTATAAGTGTGCCACTCCGCTACATGCATTCAGGAGTGGAAGTTGCCAGCCTTAAAGATATTGAAAGCAGCATAAATCTTCTAACAAAAGCAATAGAAAACATTGATAAGCTGAAGATATAGAGAATAATTTAGCAACGAACTTATATTCCTCTATATGCTTCTTTATATATTGGAGATGCAGTAATCTCATCCTTTCTTTCCCTAAATGAAATTACACGCTCTTTTGCTTCCAGTGACTTCTTTTTTAAATTTTCTTCATTTTCTATTGTTCTATGAGATTTTAAAAAGCTATCTCTATGGATATTTGGAAAAACATTATATGTGCAGAATGGTATTAATTTATTACCAGCTGCATAATGTATGCTGCAACGTTGCACTCTATTAACATCATAAGTGTAATAATCCTGAAAATGCATCATTCCAAGGAAAAGAAAGTATTGATGGAATTCTCCTAAAGCAGTATAATTTCCTCTTTCTATAATCTCTTCAAGCAATCTTGATATCCTCACTCCATTTGGCAATTCATCATTTATGATGTATTCCTTCAATTTGTTTGCAAGAGCTTTTTTTGCACTTCCATATTTTATAACACTTGGAATCAATTTTGCTCCAAAAAGAGCTTTCTTCAATTTACTTTCTCTCAGTTCAGATATGTCAAATATAAAACGATCAACATCGATGAAATCTGTTATAGGAAACATTTTTTCATTTTCTTTATCAACATAAACGTAAGTTGCTATACCGCATTTCTCATTATTATAAAAATGAATATGGGGCTCTCTACCAATAACATCAGCTAGCGCCGCCACCGTCGGCACGGGATACCATGCTTCCATCCCAATGTTGTATTTTGTTTTGAGCACATCAACAATATCCGATTGAACAACTCTGAGTTTATCCCTATCTCCTTTCCTTATATAGCCTACAAGAGAAATTGGCTGAAAGTTAACACCTTTTATTCCTTTAGAAATGTTATGAATCGCAAATTTAACCACAGCAGGCATTTCATGAAGATTTAATTGGCTTACTGTAGGGACAAGAACAATGCTTTTCACACCTCCATTGATATATGCTTCAAGGGCAAAAGGCATTTCATAATGATTTTTTATATTGCTGTTTGCATCAGGACGGATGCCGTCAAAAGATGTATATATTGTATTCAATCCAGCTTCCTTCCACCTACGGACTTTTTCTATAGCTTTCTCAGGATTTTCAAAATAATCTATTCCTAAAGATACAGAATTTGTATTTAATTGAACATGAGAGGAACCAAGCTCTTTCGCCACCCTTATTATCTCGTGAACATCTTCTCTCAAAGATGGTTCTCCTCCTGTTATCTGAATCGGTGGGGTATATCCATTAAAATCTCTGGCAACTTTAATTTCTTGGGCTATCTCTTCTATGCTTGGTTCATAGACAAAACCAGCCTTTTCCTCATAGAAGAAACAATACCAGCATCTCAAGTCACATCTATTGGTTGCAACAATGTTCAGCAAAGCGGTTGTATTTTTATGCTGATTACAAAGCCCGCAATTGACAAGGTCTCTTTTGTGCCTTATATTTGTATTTATTTTCGCGACATAACTATCTCTGGCTTTGAATTTTTCTATCTTGTCCCAATATTCTTTACTTCCTATTCTTTCGATTGTTCCACTTTCTTTAAGTAAATAAACAATGCCATTTTTTTCAACATAAGCAGCAGGAATTGTTTCTGGAAGATGCCCTTCCTTAATCGAACGCTCATCTACGCTCTTAGTTATTTCAAGAATTTTAAAATTTTCTTTTTGAGCCAATTCTTCAACCATCATATTATCTGAAAATGAACTTGGATATATTTAAAGTTATTGGAATTGTAATGTCGGTGTTGAGTACGAATATTTTTTATGGAGTTGGTTAATCAAAAACAAAATTATTTATTTTTCTTCTCATTCTCTCAATATGCAAGCTATTATACTCGCTGGAGGCTACGGCACAAGATTGGCTCCATTAACTTATACGAGAGCAAAACCAATGTTACCATTGTTGAATAAACCTATGATTAATTATCTAATAGAAACTTTGCCGAAAGGAACTGAAATAATTGTTGCTGCAAACTATAGAAAGGAACAACTTGAGGAATACTTTGAGGAAAATGATATAAATGCCATTGTGAATGAGGAGAAAAAACCTTTGGGGACGGCTGGCGCCGTCAAAAACGCCGAGAAATATATTGATGGACCATTTTTGGTCTTAAATAGTGATATAATCTCTTCTCTTAATATAAGGAAATTTATTCAGTATCATAAGGAAAAGAAGGCGAAGGCTACAATATCATTATGGCCTGTGAAAAATGTTGAAGAATTTGGAGTCGTCGATATAAGCCATGGAAGAATAATAAGATTTGTTGAAAAGCCTCTACGCCATGAAGCGCCGAGTAATTTGATAAATGCGGGAGCCTATTGTATGGAGCAGGATATCTTAGATTATATCGAACCAGAAAAATTTGTTTCGATGGAAATGGAAATTTTCCCGAAAATAATTGAAGATGGCTTGCCGTTTTATGGATTTTCATTTGATGGATTCTGGATAGATGTTGGAAGGAGGGAAAGCTATATAGAAGCGAATAAATCTCTCTTAAAGAGGAGAAATTTAATTAATTTATTTGGAAAGAATTGCAATGTCGAAGGAGTTATTAAGGAAAGTAGCGTTGGAGATGAATGCAAGATAGGAAAAAATTCTTTAATAAAATCAAGTATAATCTATGATAATGTTGAAATTGGTAGCAATGCTGAGATACAGAATTCAATAATTGGAAGTAATGTTGAAATTGGTAGCAATGTCATCTTAAAAAATGTGATTGTTGGTGACGACGAAATTATAGAAAGAAATGCAGTCATTGAAAATATAAAGATATGGAATAAACCAGTGCCAAAAGGATATCCAAAAAAACAGATTGGAAATGTTGTAAAGAGATAAAAGTTTATATTCCATTCTATTTTCTTTTATGCATCGTTTATTTGGAACAAATGGAGTAAGAGGCGTTGTTAATGAAAGCATGACACCAGAACTTGCTTTACGTCTTGGAAAAGCAATAGGAAGTTATTTTGAAGGAAATATTGTTATTGCAACAGATACAAGAACAGCAAATGAAATGTTGAAAAATGCTGTAATATCGGGAATAATTTCAACAGGAAACAATGTTTTTGATGCAGGAATAGCGCCTTCTCCAGCTTTACAATATTATGTCAAAAATAGCGAGGCAAATGCTGGTGTCATAATAACAGCTTCCCATAATCCAGCAGAATTTGATGGAATAAAAGTTATAGATGATGATGGGACAGAATTGGAAAGAAGCAAGGAAGAAAAAATAGAAAAATTTTATTTCAATGAAAAATTTAAGAAAGCGGCATGGAATGAAATTGGGAAGGTTTATGATGTTGCTATCCTTGATTTTTACATAGAAGGGGTTCTTGATTTGGTTAACACGGATGGAATAAAAGAAAAAAATTTCAAAGTTGTTGTTGATTGCGGAAATGGAGCTGGAAGCTATACCATGCCATATCTAATCTCAAAAGTTGCAAAAGTTGTTAGTATAAATGCTCATCCAGATGGAAATTTTCCAGCCCGCCCGCCTGAGCCCACAGCAAGCAATTTGCATGACTTGATTTCTTTTGTAAAAAATGCTGGAGCCGACATTGGCATAGCTTATGATGGAGATGCAGACAGAGCAATTTTTGTTGACGAGAAAGGCAATTACATCCATGGGGATAAAACGCTTGCAATTTTATCTGGATATAAAGTTGAGAAGAAAAAAGGTATTGTTGTAACACCTGTTTCAACTTCAAGCTGTGTTGAGGATTATGTCAAGGCAAAAGGAGGAAGAGTTGTATATACCAAGGTGGGAGCTCCAATTGTCGCAAGAAAAATGAGAGAATTGAATGCAATTTTTGGAGGAGAGGAAAATGGTGGATTAATATTTCCTGAGCATCAATATTGCAGGGATGCTGGAATGTCAAGTGTTGCCATGCTTGAATTAATGGCAATTAAGGGAAAAAAATTATCAGAATTGGTTAGAGAAGTTCCTGATTACAGTCTTGTAAAAACAAAATTAAAGGTTGAAAAAAAAGAAGAATTGATGGAAAAAATAAAAAAGGAAATTAAAGAAAATGTTGATTTAACTGATGGAATAAAAATTTTTGTTGACAACGCTTGGGTATTGATTCGTCCTTCAGGCACAGAGCCGATA
>JAGGSX010000122.1 GCA_021158865.1 Thermoplasmata archaeon | reverse complement strand
TCAATATCTCATTATGAATAACAAAACATATCCATTAGGCGGCATAGCAATAATAGACAAAGTAGACAGACTTTTCCAGAATTATCTATGGAAATTGCACTCATGATGAAATTTTTTACAGGTTATTTTGGAAAACTCTGGATTTTATATTGTTACGAAGACAAAAGCCTTAATTTTAGGTGGTAGAATGACATAAAAATTGCAATTGGCAAATTATACAATGGCACTCTGTCAATTGAAAAATGGCAAAGTCAAGTTACAGAAAGGCCCCCCTATTCTTTGGCATTTTTATGCATTCGGAACTACTTCCATAAGAATTATTTTTATATATAACTTTTGTATTGGGTTGCGATGACTACTGTATATGATGTTCCAGCTGAGCCGATAATAAAAAAAATGGCTGATAAACTTAAAAATGAATTTAAGATAGAACCTCCAGAGTGGTCAAAATGGGTTAAAACAGGAATACATAAAGAACGCCCACCTGAAAATGAAGACTGGTGGTATATCAGAGCAGCAAGCATATTGAGACGGATATACATCAAAGGTCCAATAGGAATATCGAGGCTCAGGAACATGTATGGCGGCAGGCGGGATAGAAGGGCGAAACCATATAGACATGTTAAAGGAAGTGGATCTATAATAAGAAAAGCCCTGCAACAGCTCGAAAGCGTGGGTTTAGTAGAAAAAGTGGAAGGTAGTGGAAGAAAAATAACATCCAAAGGAAGGTCATTTGTTGATAACACTGCCCATGAAGTGGCAAAAGAGATAGGAAATTTTATATAACAAAAGAGATGTGGTAATATATGGAGGATACAGAAGAAATAAAGAGAAGAATGATGGAACAGATGCAAAGACAGATGGAAGAAGAACAACAGAGACAGGCTGAGAAACAGATTATAGATGCACAAAAGAAAGCATTATTGAAACACATAATGGATTCTGAAGCGAGGAGTAGGCTTGAGAGAATAAGGATGGCTAAACCAGATGAAGCAGAATATATCGAAAATCAAATTATAAGATTGTATCAAATGGGAAGAATTAGGGAGAGATTAAATGACGAAAGTTTTAAAATTTTAATAAAGCATTTAATGCCAAAAAAAAGAGATATAAGAATAAGGAGGGTTTAAAATGGCAAGAAATAAACATATTGCAAGGAAAAAAAGATTACTCAAGGCAATGAAAGGTAATAGAAGAGTTCCAGCATGGATTGTTTTGAAAACAAATAGGAGATTTATGCAACATCCTAAGAGAAGGAATTGGAGAAGAAATAATTTAAAGAGGTGATAAAATGGAAGAGAAAATTTATACAATAAGGTTAATGAAGGCGAAGATGGCTCCAAGAACAAAGAGAGCTAAAAAGGCAATAAAAATAATAAAAGAATATCTTGCGAGACATACAAAAGCAGAAAATATTAAGATAGACAGCAGCTTAAATGAGGCTGTTTGGGATAGGGGATTAAAGAAAATACCAAGTAAGATAAGGGTCAAAGCTGTAAAAAGAGAAGAAGAAATATGGGCATACACTCCCGAAGCAGAAATTAAAATAGAGGAGAAGGAAGAAAAGAAGAAAAAAGCTGAAGAAGTAACTAAAGTTGAGAAGGAAGCAACTGAAGCAGAGAAATCTGAAGAAAAGGAAGAAGGCAAGAAAGAGGTAGCTGAAGAAAAGTCGGAAGAGATAATAGAAGAAGAGAAAGAAATAGAAGAAAAAGAGGAAGGCAAGAAAGTAAAGGAGGAAAAATAGTGCTAATATGCTCGATAGGTTAGATTTCAATGGTAATCCTCATATAGGCGTATATTGTAGAGCAAATAATGAAATTGCTTTTATTCCATCTTTTTTGAATGAAAAAGAAAAAAATGGAGTAAAAAAAATTTTGAAAACTAAGGCAATTGAAATAACTGTTGGTGGAAGCACAATAGCAGGCTCATTAATTGCAATGAATTCAAGTGGAATTATAGTAACAGATTTTATAAGTGAAGAAGAATTAAGGATAATAGAAAAAAACTTTAATGGAGAAATTATGATAATAAATGATAGATTCAATGCTGCTGGAAACAACATACTGGCTAACGATTATGGAGCAATAATCCATCCTCTTATAAAGGAAGATACAATGAAGAAAATAGAAGAAATTTTGGATGTAGGAGTAAGGAAATCAACAATTGCTGGATTGAATACAGTCGGGATGGCGGCGGTGGCAACAAATAAGGGCGTGCTGTGCCATCCCAAAATTAGGGAGGATGAGAAAAAAATGGTTGAGGAGGTCATGGGTGTTGAAGTTAATGCTGGAACCGTAAACCATGGAATGCCTTATGTAGGAGCTGGTGTCATAGCAAATGAAAATGGGGCAATTGCAAGCAGGAATACAACTGGAATAGAAATGGGAAGGATTGAAGAAGCTTTAAATTTGGGGTGATAAAATGAAAGCATATAAGATAAAAGGTGTTTTTTTAATGGGTAAGGTGTGGCAACCTTTTAGTAAGGAAGTTATAGGAAATGATGAAAATGAAGCTGTGGAAAGATTGCTTTCGACGATAGGAAGCAGACATGGAGTTAAAAGGAGAATGATAAAAATAAAGGAGGTAAAGGAACTTGGCAATGAAGAAATTCAGGATGCTATGGTAAAATATATGATTGAAAAGGTGGGAGAATGAGCGAGGAAGTTGAAAAGGATATTTATATGTTGCGTCGCCATCAGGAGCAGATGGAAGATATATATGCTCAGGTTGAAATCATAGAAGGATTGATAAAGGAATATGAAACGACGGCTGACACTCTTATTGAAATACAGAAATTTGAAAATGGAAGGGATGCTTTGATGCCAGTTGGAGGAAATGTTTTTTTATATGCTTCAATAAAAGAAACGAAGAAAGTCGTTGCAAAAGTCGGAGGGAAAGTTTTTATGGAGAAAAATGTAAATCGAGCGATAGATTTTGTAAATAAAAGGATTGAAGAACTGAAGAAAAATGAGGAAGCATTGGTAAAAACTGCGAGAGATATAAAAGAAAAAATGGATGCGATAACAAAAAGGCTCAAGGATAAGAATGTTCAAGTTTCTTAAAAAAAAGATAAAAAAAATAGAAGAAGAGGCTGAAGAAAAAGAAGAAAAGAAAGTATTTGGACTAAGTGATAAAAAAATAGATGAATTGCTGTGGGAACTTGAAATGGATATGCTTGAATCAGATGTTGCTCTTGAAGCTGTTGAATATATAAAAGGTATTGTAAAGGAAAATCTTGTAGGAAGCCCAAGAAAAGAAGCAAAGAAAAAAATTGAGGAAGCATTGAAGGAAGCAATAAGTAACATTCTCAAAAAAAGTGAGAAGAACTTTTATGAAGAAATTAAAAAATTTGATAAGCCCATAATAATAATGTTTGTTGGGGTGAATGGCTCTGGAAAAACAACAGCAATAGCAAAACTTGCTCATGATTTAAAAAATCGTGGCTATAGCTGTGTTATAGCAGCAGGCGATACATTCAGGGCTGGAGCAATAGAACAACTTGAAAGACATGCTGAAAAAATTGGGGTTAAATTAATAAAGCATCCATCTGGTAGCGACCCCGCTGCCGTAGCCTATGATGCCATAGAGCATGCAAAAGCTCGTCACAAAGATTTTGTTTTAATTGATACAGCAGGAAGAATGCAAACAAACATAAATTTGATGCAAGAAATGGAAAAAATAAAAAGAGTGGCAAAACCAGATATGATAATTTTTGTTGGAGATGCTTTAACTGGAAATGATGCCATAGAACAGGCAAAAAAATTCAATCAAGCAGTTGGCATAGATGGAGTTATATTAACAAAAGTTGATACCGATGCCAAAGGAGGAGCTTCAATTTCAATAGCTTATGCGATAAAAAAGCCACTATTTTTCATTGGGGTTGGACAAGGTTATAATGAGCAAATTCCTTTTAAAGCGGATTGGATGATAAGAAGGATATTTGGATAGAGAATTAACAATCCTTGGCTATCTATTCCTTAGACAGAATTTTCCAAAATTGGGTTATTTCACCGAATTTTTGAATAAAGTTATAATTTTATTAGCTGCTTCTACCAAGATAGGAACTGGAATAAATTAATGAAATGCCATTTTCAATCATTTTTTATTGGAGCTCTCGCTATGGAACAGAAATTTTTTATTTCAAATCCCTGTTTAAAAGAAAACAGGAGGCCTGTTAATTGCTTTTATGCTTTTTGGAATAAAATAATGTATAGAGTAGCTGGAATAAAATGGAAAAAGCGAAATGTTTTGCAGCGTTTAACGGGTAATCTGGAAAAGTCTATATATTTTCTTCTTTGTTCATTTCTGGGGTAATACGAAGTTCCTTATGCATCCATCATATACTTCATTTTTCTCTCCTGCATATCTTTATCTATGGAGGGATTTTATTCATGTCGTCGAGTTTCTAAGAAAAGGCTCTATCCATGCCACTGACTTTGCTGGCTCACTGAAACAAAGAATCCATTGCCTTGCTCAATAACGAAGTCAGGAGCTCCAGGAACATAAACATCAAAGTCGTCCCTGCTGTTATTCCATCTCAGCACAATGTTGCATCCTGCTATGTTATTGTATATATCGCTTGCATTTGTTTGCTCTTCTTTAAACCATCCAAGGCTATTCCATCCCACCAGCAAGGTTATGTTAACGCTTTGAATTGGATTACATAGCAAGGAGAATATTGTATCATAGTCTACAGAAATGAAATAGCCTATGCCATTTTCAATAGCAAAATTGTTCGGTGAGCCAGGCACATAAACATCAAAATCATTTTTGCTGTTATTCCATTTCAATATGAGATTGCATCCTTGTATGCTGTTATATAACGAAGAAGCAGTATAGTTATTCTCGCAAGGCAATGTAACAAAATTCCATCCTTGATGTAACATAAATGAAAACATGCTTGAATTTATGTTGAAAACAATGCTGTCATTTAATCCATTATATTCTGCTATTAATGTTGCTATGCCATTTTTATTGCCAGAATTAAATTCAATGCATTTTCCTTGGGTTGCATTTATTGTAGCATTTGAGCCATAATTCAAAATGCTCCAGTTCACAGATACTGGACCAATATATCCAAATGTGTTATTATAGGCAGATGCATAGGCATCTATGCCAAAG
The DNA here is from genome assembly GCA_021158865.1 of Thermoplasmata archaeon. Taxonomy (GTDB): domain Archaea; phylum Thermoplasmatota; class E2; order UBA202; family JdFR-43; genus JAGGXW01. The sequence goes on along the minus strand of JAGGSX010000122.1, from coordinate 23,882 downwards.
TTTGTAGAAATGCTTTGATTTGGTATCTCAATGCCTCCAGGTCTATATGTGATGAGAATGTAGTCAGTAGTCGGCGGTAAACACATTATATAAAATTCACGAGATTCACCTGCACTACATGAGTAAGAATAACTAACCCCATTTCGCATATTTACTGAAGCACCAGTTGCATCATCATATAAAATCACAGAGGCATATTCATCAGATGGTATCTGTGAAACATCCCATGTTAGTGTAACTGTTGTAGAACCAGAGCCTTTCCATTCTACGTATACATCCCATATCTTGCTGGTATCTGGTCCGTATTTTGTGTCGACAGCATATTTAGTGCCATCCATCATTGAGTAGATTACTAAATCTGGTGGAGGATATGGAGCATGTTGAATATCTAAAGGTGGACCATCATTTCCATCAGTAGCACTACCACTTTCTCCAAATATAAATGTTTCACCTGATCCACCTGTTTCAAAAGCTGAGATATTAGCTGTCCATGATGACCACCGAGGAGTATTATTTTCTCTATTCATGGTGCCCGAAGGAAGATACCATAACTCAATATCCTGAACAAATACTTTTATCCAGTATCCATAACCTGGATTAATAGTATCTGTATTTTGATATAAAAATGTGTATTGCTGACTTTCTCTATCGAAATCATATATTACTCCATAGATTAATCCCTGTGAAGAAGCTTCATAGAAAGTATAACTTGTTCCTTGATAATTGAATTCTAAATCGCCTAAATTTATCGATTGATTGAATGGTAATCCAAATAAATTCCAACCATATGATGCACCCGCTTTCTTTGTTAAAGTAGTAATATACATTTTATTGCTGCATATAATTTTGAAATGATGTGTTTCATCAGAATTGATTGTGAAACCATAGCTACTTTCACTTCTCATATTGGTAGATGTTCCGCTCTCTACGTCATATAAAATCACAGAGGCATATTCATCAGATGGTATCTGTGAAACATCCCATGTTAGTGTAACTGTTGTAGAACCAGAGCCTTTCCATTCTACGTATACATCCCATATCTTGCTGGTATCTGGTCCGTATTTTGTGTCGACAGCATATTTAGTGCCATCCATCATTGAGTAGATTACTAAATCTGGTGGAGGATATGGAGCATGTTGAATATCTAAAGGTGGACCATCATTTCCATCAGTAGCACTACCACTTTCTCCAAATATAAATGTTTCACCTGATCCACCTGTTTCCTCAGCCGTTGTAGAAGCAGACCATATGCTACTGGGTATGGTAAATGTTACTGTAAATGTTCCATCTCCTCCATTTGATGATATACTAATACTTCCACTATATGAACCGGGGGATAATCCAGTGGTGTCAATAGTTACTGTTACTGTATCATGTTCTCCAGTTGATGAGCCGGATGTTGGGCTATAAGTAAGCCATGAATAACTATCAGTCAGACTCCATGTGAGTGTTCCTGTTCCGCTATTCCATATCTCAAATGTTGTTTGATATATTTTCCCTTCTTGAACATTTCCAAAATCATGAGATGTTGGAGAATATGAAAGTTGTGGTTGTCCCGAAGGACTAAAAATTCCCGCTATCGCCACATCATCAATCATGAATATAGCTGGTAAAGTGCCGCCAGAGTCATTAACGGCTTGCCAAGCTATTTTCACGCACGATTCACCATCTGCATAGCTAGAGAGATTCAAAATTACTTTATACTCATTCCAGCACCAGCCGTATCCAGCTGGTCCGCCTATTCCCTGTTCATATTCTGGATCATTGAGGAGATCCGCCAATGTTGTCCATGTGTTACCATTATCTGTGGATATCTTCACATAATTATGATTACCACCCTTATTCCTAAGATTGCCAAAAATGCTATTCTTTCCTTCGCTTACCTTGCCCTTAGTAGAGGTGTCCCAGTACCAAATGCCATAAAAAGATAAATAAACATCTTCATAGTTGCTACAATCTATAGCGGGTGTTATTAGCCATTCATTCTGATATGTATCTCCACCGTTTCCATCGCTCCACCACAATCCAGCGCAATAATTTCCAGATTTAGCAAGTGGATAATCAGAGTTATCATATTGGCTCCAATAATGGGTGAGATTTGGCCAGCCCGACTGATTGCTATTACATTCTCCGTCTACATCCCAGCCAGTTGCTGGTACCAGATATCCATCTCCATCCGGATCCTCATCAACCCATTCATCCTCAAAGCTTGTTGAAAGAAGAACTGTGCCAATTTCTACTGGCAATGGTTCTGACCAATCGCTCTCCAAACCATTTTCATCCTTTGCCTTCACCCTTACATAATATAAACCAGGTTGATTCCATGAATGAGATGCTGTCACGGTTTCTCCAGATGAATATGGACCAAGCCATCCGTCATCAGTGTTGTCATCCCAGTCAAATTTGTAAAATATGCCATCGCCATCTGGATCTGTAGTAGATGTTTGATACTGATAGGAGACACCCGGTTCACCACAAGTTGGTCCACTGGGTTGAGACGGTATCGCAGGTGGCTCTGGTAGAGTTGCACCAGTTATCCATATGTCATCTAAACCAAAGCTTTCTCCATCTATCCCAACATACTGCCAAGCCAGCTTGATGAGCTGTCCACAATATGAATCTAGTCTCAATGTTTTTTGTCGGTATTCAAAAGTTGGCCAGTTTTCATCAGCGATTAAATCCCATATAACATCATCAAAACCATCTCCAATTACATGGAGTTTCATTGTTGCACTTGGCCAATTTGTATCTGTTATCGCCCAGAAACTGAGGTTCATATTTGTAAAGCCAGTTAAATTAATGTATGGAGTATAAAGCCAATTATCTGATGAATTATAGATGTCGTAGTTGATCCATGCTGCATAATCTCCATTATGCACATATTCGGGGTATGTTGCTGCATCAACAATTGTCCATGGATGATCGGTATTGTTATTATATACTGTCCAATTATCTGGGGGCATTATCCCATCTTCAAATCCCTCAAAAATCGGAGGTATAAATTCTATTCCCATTTCTTCAGTTGTAAAACTCCAAATTGGCCCTTCTGTAGAATGGCTATGATTATCTGTAGCAACAATCTTCCAGTAATATGTAGTCGCGGGATTTAAATCACTAATATGATAGCTTGTATTTTGTTGATCACTTGAAATTAAAATTTGAGGATCTGGATTATTTGCCTCTAAATAAACATCATAGGTTACAATATCTCCGTCAGGGTCTCCACCCATCCAACTTAAGGTAGTGCTAAGATTAACAGCTACTTCTCCGTCACTTGGAGAGGGATTACTTGGCGTATTGGGCGGAGAATTTCCTGCCAAATTTCTATAGATAAAAGTTAAATTACAGTCTATTCCTCCATTTGTTAAATTTTCTCTTTCTGTGGTAACAACTGCAACACCACTGGGCATAAAACACCATTTAACTTCAGATAACTTTTTATTAGACGAATACACAACGTTACTGGAATCAGTTCTACTTCCTACACTTACTTCTGTATATAATAAAATATTAGATTCTGGGCCGCTCTTCCATCCTACCGCAAAATCTATATCTCCTCTCCCACTAGGTTGAGAGGGAATTGCTATTGGATCATAAATACTTCCGTTTGTAAGGAGAACAGTTCCTGCTCTTGTTGAACCAACTGGACGATAATAAAGATGCCCATCATAAATTGTGGCATTGATATTTTCTTGGTAATATTTGTGTTTTAACCATACGATATATGGAGTTCCGTCATTTCCATAAACTGCAGATGGTGATGTCTCATTGAAAAAGGCGTCATATGTAAATTGTGTAACATCTCCCCAAACACCATTATGCATTCTTACATAAAATATTTTTTCTTTATTCCCAACAGGGCTACTAAATGTACATATTGCCTCGCTGTTGTTATAAATCGCTATACTTGGTCCTGATATAACCGGATAATTTTGTAAAATTATAACCGGATCTGACCATCCATTTCCATTCCAAAATGATGCATAAAAAGTTCTGTCATCTATAGTCTTATAGTTTGCATCAGCATCTGAAACCCATACGAGCATTATATCTCCATTACTATTTGAGCATAATTTTGGCATCACATCCATTTTAGTATTATTAGTTAATTGAATTATGTTCCCCCACTCACCACTATCCTTGTCATACACACAGTATGCTATTTCTGTTGCATTAAATGCATCTGCTACAGAAGTATTAATTGAAACAGAGTCGTCTGTTTGAATAAAAACGCAAACAACATTACCATTTGCATCATATGCAATTTGAGGGTCTATCTGAAGTTTTCCATCATCATGAGTTGAAGGAATTGTGCTTATCTCAACCAACCCGGTATTTTCGTTCCAAATCCCCCACAACAATTCCATCTGTTGAAGTGGATCTCCTCTATTTTGTGAGTTATCATGTGCAAAAACTACCATTGCTTCGTTTCCACGAGCTGAGTTTGGATTATAAGCGATGCTTGGATTTGCGTAAGGAAATGCATTTTCTACTAAGGTTCCATTATAAAAACTTCCACCCGTCCAAGGAAGATTGGCATATGGATTTTGATTTAGATAAGAAGTATTTAAAGGATGCCACCCAGTTTCATTATAAGTAGCATTATATATCTGAAGATTATAATCACTCCATTTCCATTCGTATCTATACCATCCTTCAAGTGTCCAGAAACCAACCCTTAACTTTCCTCCTATCCAGCAAGCAAGAACAAAATCCTTAAAATATGTTGGATTAGGAGGAGTTTGAAAACTAAGAGTGCCAGAACCTCCTGCCTCAGTATAAAAATCTGCAACAGCAAAATCTCCCTCTGCATATGCTCTGACTATGCATCCAACATCGCCTGTTATCCCTCCATTATCCCTTATTTTTATGCCTAAACATGGAACTATTCCATCATTTGGATCTCCTGTGGGCTCCAATTCAAAAGTGATATCCACAAAAGGAGTTATAGACACTCCTGCTTCAACCCCAATTCCACATATATCCAAAGGAATCATAAATACAGGTATAGTTACTTCTCCATTTATAGTAATCCACATTCCATTCCATATAATTGTATTGGAAGAATAATCAAACACAAGTTGCCCTGTAAGTGTTGCACCAATACTTCCCCCAACTGACTTTGCCTTAACTCCTGCATGAAATTCTCCACTAACCTCTATAGTGCCATCTGAACATACACTAACTGAACTACCAACTCCTCCAGAATATCCATATTCTCCACCAACATCCTTTACTGGAACACCACCTGGAACATCTGCATTGACTGGAGATTGATTTTCATTCTCTGGGGAACCAGTTGAAAAATCTACAGATGCTTCTAATGTAAAATATATTCCTTCTCCAGGAACATAATTTTCACTAACTGAAAAAGAGATATAATCTTTATAACTCCACGTTTGAGTATATTCTACAAATAAGGAAAGCCAATCTGGCATCATTATAATTCTTGGGTAATATGTTTCACTATCTGTTCCATACTGATTTCCTGCAGTGACAGTTAAAGACCAGCTGGAATCTCCAATGTCTTCCATATTAAAATCAGCAGACCATCCATCTGATGGATTGGAATCATTATAACTTAAAGTTCCAAAGTCAAAACGCACCCAATTAGCACCCCCTCCTCCTATAATGGCAGTATATGTATTCTCCAAATCTAACCCAGCTAACAGTAAACCATTTTCTCCAGAAACTGAAGAGCCATCTGCATAATAACTCTCTACACTAATTATTGATGGAGGTTGAGCAGTTGTAAACTGTTTTATAGACCCCCAATCTTCTCCTGCACTATTTTTTGCTCCTGCTTGAAATTCATAGATGACTCCTTCGTCTAAACCATTAACCTGCTCAGAAAATGCCATTCCTGAGGTATAAGAGCCGTGCCATCCTGAAACATACCACCAAGAGCCCCCGCTTTCCCTTATTCTAAATCTTATCTGACAAGATTCCCCTCCATCATTTATCAAATAACCATTGAGTGTAGCGGATGCAGCCCCTACATTACTTGCGGGATCAGTTCTTACAGATGGAGATTGAATACCTGTTCCAACACTCACGCTTGCAGTATCTGTATCTGTAGCTCCATCATCATCTTCTACTTGAACTTTCACTGTATATGTTCCTTCTGTGGGATATGTATGAGAAGCGTATGGCGAGCTTAACCAACCAGTATCCCAGCTTCCATCATTTGTCCAATCCCATCTATAGCCAGTGATACTTCCATCAGGATCATAACTTCCAGATGCATCAAAGCTTATGCTTTCACCGGCGTTACCACTATATGGTCCACCAGCATCAGCAACAGGAGGTTGATTTACACCCTCAGGATATAAAGTAACGCTTCCATATGCGTAACTTTCGTTATTACCATATTCATCATAAAGAGTAACTTGCATGGTATAATCTCCATTAATTCCGCCTAATGCAGAAAGGGTAAGATAACCGTATTCTGTTTGCCAGTCAGTAATTGTCCAAGTCGCTGAATCTGTATCTATCACAGAACCGATTGGGTCAAGAAGTTTACCAACAGCAGTAACGTCTACTGTGGTCCCATCATTTGGATCGCCAACATCTGCATCTATTGCAATATCTACTCCATCATCATAGCCATCATTATTATCATCTCGAGTAGTATAAGTAGCATTATAAATTTCTTCATCTGGCGCTATAAATTTTAAACCCACCAGATCTAGCATAGTGTGACAACCGGCTGCATTTACTATACAAAAATATACACCGCCTGGATCAATAGGATTTAAATAATCGTTGCTTACCGAATACCATTTCCAAACATATCCATCAGGACTGCCCATAGATTGTTTTATTCTAACCCATTTTTCTGTGTTATAATTATATGCCCATAGATCTGGTCCTCCATTCCAAGGAACAGTATCTGCATCAAAATAAGCACCTATTTTGAGACTTCCCGGTTTAACTCCTTCATTTGTATGTACATAATAATAAATATAATCCATATCAGAAACATCCCAATAATCATCACAATGCATACCATGACCTGAAGGAGACGATGAATAATGATACCATTCATCATCACCATCCGGATCATATGTCCAAGAATAATTTTCGGCCCACCAAGTTTTAGTGGTCTCAGGATGCCATCCACCATAACTTTTTGTAACTATATTTAAGGAATGGTCTTTCTCTGTATTTTTTTTAATCTCTTTTTCATTGTTTGCATTTCCATCAGCTATCACAATGGTAGCCATTCCACTTCCAATAAACATTACAACAATTGCCATTACAACTATTTTATTCCAGCCCTTCCTCAGCATAAAAATTCTTTTTCCTTCCTTTTTCATTTTATGCCTCCAAAAATTAAATAATTTCGTATATATATATTTTACTTATTCACACTCGAAGTAAATCGCATTTTATGGAATATTCTCAAATCAAAATTTGTCGAAATGCGGAATAAGAATGAAAGAGGATTTTTGGATTTATTTTTTACCTTTATTATTCTTTTAAGGATAGCCGATATTGAATAAAATTTTCTCGAGATTTTCTCCACGCCATGCTTTAATTCCATTGGTGTCATATTTTTTGGCTTAAAGACAACATTATCAAAATTATATTTACTCCAGTCCTTTGTCAATATTCTTCCCTCTCTCTCCAGTTTTTCAAATAGAGGCGTCTTTGGTAATGGAGTAAGGATATTGAATTCAGCTGATTCAATTCCCCATGACGAAATTTCATCATAAGTGTAATCAAATGTTTCTGGCTTGTCCTCGTCAAATCCAAAAATAAATGAAGCCCATACTCCCATTCCATATTTCCCAACTTTTTCAACAACCTTGTAAAAATCTATGCCCTTATTTTTTCTTATATCTTTTTTAGAAACTGTTTCAAACCCAACCATCCATGCCATACAGCCAGATTTTTTTGCCAGTTTTAACAGCTCATCATCTTTCCCAAGAACAATTGCATTTCCAAAAGCAATCCATTTTTTATTTAACCTTTCTTCAATCATTTTCCTAAATAGTTTTTTAGTATACTTTGGATTTATCGTGAGAGAAGCATCTTGGAACCATAATATTCTTTCATCCATATTCTTTATTTCATATATAACATCTTCTATGGGCCTTTTCCTATGTATCGTATCTTTTAATCCTGTAAGCTGGCAAAAATTGCATCTATATGGGCAACCTCTGCTCGCCTGTACGGCGCCAGCAATCAATTTATTATATCTTTTTGCTGGAGGGATTTTTTCTGGTGGGACTTTTCTTTTCCATTCATAAAATGGTCTCAATTCTCCTTTTTCAAAATCTTTCAATAAAGTAGGCCAGCTTTCCTCGGCTTCACCAATAACAACGCTATCAGCATGCCTTTTTGCTTCATTTGGCAACAAAGTTGGATGTATGCCACCTAATACAACTTTTTTGCCATAGTTCCTAAATTCATCTGCAATTTCATACGCACGAAAAGCATCTTTTGTAAAAGATGTTATGCCAATCAAATTATAATTGCCATCCCAATCAATTTCCTCATAGCTCTCATCAATTATTTTGACTTCATATTCGGGAGGGGTGCATGCTGCAACCTGCTCTAATGATAAAGATGGAATTAAGAATAACTTTGCGAAAATTTTGTTGAAATGTCTATCGCTACTGGGCTGGATTAACAATATTTTTCTATTCATATTTTTAGCGTTCATATTTTGAACGTTAATGAAACGAATGCTAATTTATAAACTTTTCTAAAAGCATTTAATAAAAAATTGAATACAGGAATATGAAAAAAATCCTGATATTTCTGTTTCTAATTATAAATTTTTCATCTATAGGCATGATGGAAAAGAATACCATTACAATAAAAGTTGCTCTTCTTAATTCCGCTATTCCAAGTTTTACATCTCCAAAGGAAATGATGGAAATATTAAATGGATACTCATGGCAAACAAAAACTACAAGCTATAGATTTGAGGTAAGATGGATAACAGATTATGATATATGTAATGGAGAATTAAAAAATTTCGATGCGCTCATTATTCCTGGCATAGGAAAAGAATTCTGGAGGATTTTCGATGGCAATCTTTCATTGTGGAAAAATGAAATAAGGGATTTTGTTAGAAATGGTGGAGGGTATTTTGGCACATGTGGGGGCGCCAACCTCGCCGGCTATGGGCTATTAAATGCAGAGGAGAGGGGATGGAAGCGAATGACTGCATGGGAGTATTTCATGAACGCATCGGCATTGCATCTCCTTCCATTTAAATCCTATCAAGATATGGCTGATCCATTTGCTTCCTCTCTAATATGGAAAAATCCTTCCCGATTGGGACAATCTGCATATATATGGTATAATCTCTCTATAAATGGAACTGGAGTATGTCATAAATGCTGGATAAACACAAATCATCCAATTTTTTATGGATGTAATGATGAAAGGATAATAAGATGGGTGGGCGGTCCAGCTCTAATTCCATTCAAAAATGTTACAATAATTGCACGCTATCCATTGCAAAATTTATCTAATAATGCCAATACAACCATACATGCATGGAGATTTAAATTTGGTATCATTGATTCTTGGGATATGACAGATGATATAATAAAAACACATCTTGCGGGCAGGCCAGCAGCATTGGAAGGTAGATATGGAAAGGGCATTGTTGTAGTATTTGGAAACCATCCAGAACATCCAGTATGGGAGGGAGGAAAAATTTTCGAAATAGATACAAATTCAAATCATTTATTTTTCAAGGGACTTTTTCAGTGGAGAGATAGAAAATTTTTACCCCAATCATATAACTGGTGGATTGTGAGGAGAAGCGTAGCTTGGGTTGCTGGAATTGATGGAAATGAATTGCCACCAGTAGAACTTTGATTTCATTATTTCCATTTTCTATATAGGTTGTGTTTTAATCCTAACTGGCTCATAATTTTCCCGACGATATAATTGACTAAATCATCTATACTTCTGGGCCTATAATAAAATGCTGGCATTGCTGGAAGTATTATAACACCCGCTTTTTTTAATTTTAGCATATTCTCTATAGATATTTCATCCAGTGGTGTTTCCCTTGGAACAATTATAAGCTTTTTATTCTCTTTCAAGCAGCATATTGCCGCTCTCACTATCAAATTAAATGTAAAGCCATTTGCCACAGCAGACATTGTTTTAAGACTGCATGGCGCTATAACCATTGCATCACAATTAAATGAGCCACTTGCCAGCTTGCTCTCCATTTGCTCTTCTTCGTAATATTCTTTCACCATTCCTTTAATTTTTTCTATGTCATAGGAAGTTTCATATCCTATTATCTTTTTTGCCTCATTACTTAAAATAAGATAAACATTTTCATTTTTTAACTTTTCAATCAAGCGTAAGCCATATATAGCCCCAGAAGCACCTGTTATTGCAACTATTATTTCCATGATGTAAATAAATTTCTGATATATTATTTATTACTGCAGAAAATGACCCCAAAAGATTTTAAACAATTTTTTCTTTATCCCTACAAAATGATTGAAGAAATAAGGATTTTGAAAGATACAGAAAAAGAAGCAATGGAAAACATAAAAAAGGCAGAGAAAAAGGCAGAGGAGATAATAAAGGAAGCTAATGAGAATGCAAAAAAAGAAGCAGAGAAAATAATAGAAAATGCAAGGAAAAAAGCAGATGAATTTATTGAAAATGTTAGAAATGAAGCAAAAAAAGAAGCAAAAAAAATAGAAGAGGACGGAAAGAAAAAAGCTTCAATGCTGCGTGAGGAAGCAAAAAATAAGATAAATGAAATTGCAACACAGATTGTTGAATATATTATAAGCTGAATCAAAATGTTGCTTCCGCAAGAAATGAGTAAAATTACAATTCTTTTGCACAAAAAAGATAGTGATAACCTTATAAAAAAATTGCATGAAAATGGGCTTATGCAGATAGAAAAAGCAAGGATAGAGGAATTGAAAGAAAGCAGGATTAATCCTTTGGTTGAGATATGTGCAAATTATGAATTGAGGCTTGCGAGAATAATAGAAATTTTAAAATCCTATGAAAAAAAGAAGAAATTATGGGATATGCTAAAAGAAGAAGAAATCAAAAAAATAAAGGTGAAGAAGAAAAGCTTTGATGAAAAGGTTGAGGATGTTAAAAAAATTTTAAATGAAGTAGAAGAAGAAATTATTTCAAAGCAGAATGAAATCGAAAAATTAGAGGAAGAAAAAGAATCTTTGATTTCAAAACTCGAAAAATTAGAGTATTTATCAATTTTTGATATCGATATCTCATGGCTTGGAAAATCAAAATATTCCATAATCAAATTTGGAATATCATCAAAAGATTTGGAAATTTCTGATAAAATTCAGGTTTATAAAAAACCGCTTGAAAATGAAAAGGACAAATGGGCTTTTCTTGTTGTTGCTCCTTCTTATATGGAGAAGGAAATTTCAAAATTAAAAATGGAAGAAATTTTTGTTGAAGGAAAAGGAAGAGCAATTGATTTGATAAGAAATATAAAGAAAAAAATTGAAGACATAGAAGCAAAGAAAAAAGAAATAATAAATGAAATGAGAAAAATTTATAAAAATAAAAAAATAGAATTGCTTGCTGCAAAAGAGGAAATTGGAATAGAAAAAAAAGAGAAGGAAATACAGCAGAATTTTGCTGAGAGCGAATTCACATTTATTATAGAAGGATGGTCATTGACTGAGAATGTTAATAAGTTGAAAAAAATTGTTGAAAATGCTACAAATAAAAAATGTTCATTTCATTTCAAAAAAGTTAATAGAAGTGAAGACGCTCCAATATATTTAAAAAATCCAAGATGGGCTAAACCATTTGAAACATTTCTTGGACTATTTTCATTGCCGAAATATGATGAAGTAAATCCAACCATATTTATTGGTATATCCTTCATAATCTTTTTCTCTTTCATGCTTGGAGACGCCGGCTACGGGCTTATCATATTATTGCTTTCGTTGGTCGCTTATTTAAAATTTAAGAGAAAATCATTGAAGAAATGGTCTTTTGTTGGGATATGGCTCGGCTTGGGAAATTTATGCACTGGTTTCCTTTTCAATGGATTTTTTGGTGATTTTATTCCTCGTTTTGTATATAATAATCCTAATAAAGAGCTATATAATATTTCTATTGCCGGCATATCTTTACCAATAGATGCAATTCACAAGCCTGTTATCATACTTGCAATAGCTCTTTTTCTTGGTTTAATTCATCTCAATACAGGCTTTATGCTGGGAGCATATCAGAACTGGAAAAGAAAGCATATAAAAAAAATATTTGAGCAGCAGATTCCATGGTTTTTACTGCAAATCGGCGGCGGCATGCTTATTGGGCAATTCTTACTGAATTTATGGAACCTCGGTATTGCAGAAAAAATTTTTGCTGGATTGCTTACTATCATTGGATTAATATTTCTTTTCAAAGAAGGTGGTGCTTTAGGCTTTTTTGATTTGACTGGCTATATTGGAGATTGGCTTTCTTATGCTCGTTTGCTTGCTTTAGGACTTGCAACAGCTGGAATGGCTCTTGCTTTCAATATTGTTTCACAATTGTTGCCAACAATCATACCATATATCGGCATCATTCTTGCTCCCATTCTGCTTGTAATAACCCATATTGCAAACTTGTTGATTCAGTCCTTAGGAGCAGCAATTCACGCTCTCCGCTTGCAATATGTTGAGTTTTTCAACCGTTTTTATGAAGGAGGAGGAAAAAGATTTAAACCATTTTCAATTTCCAGAAAATATACGGAGGAGGTAAAATGAGAAAATGGAAAATATTGGCTATATGGCTTGGGATAGCATTCCTGATGGCTATGCCGTTTGCTTCAGCGGCAGAAAGCGAGGGAGATGTTAAAGCAAATGTTGTCATGGGATGTATGTTTGCTGTTGCAATAGCAGGAATTGGTTCGGCAATAGGACTTGCTATAGCAGGAAGTTCTGCTGTTGCTGTGACAGCTGAAAAACCAGAATTGTTTGGTCGTCTGCTTGTTCTGCAAGTTTTGCCTATGACTCAATCTGTATATGGATTGCTTACTGCAATATTGCTCATGATGGGTGCTGGCTTGCTTGGAGGAGCAGCCAAAGTAACTCTAACTCCTTGGATTGGAATGGCTACAATATGGATTGGAATAACAGTTGGGCTTACTGGATTATCAGCTATAAATCAAGGAACAATAGCTTCTGCCTCCATAGCATCTGTAGGAAGAAATCCTGAAGTTGCCGCCCGTGGAATCATATTCACAGTTATGCCAGAAACAATAGCAATATTTGGCTTGCTTGTTGCTATATTGTTGATGAGTGGATTGGGCTTGCTGTAGGAATATAATGGCAATGCAGGATTTAATTCAGGAGATAAAAAATCAGGCTGATAGAGAGATAGATGGAATCATAAATGATGCAAAAAAAGAAGCAAAAAAAATTGTAGATGAAGCAAAGAAAGAAGCAAAGAAAGAAGCAAAGAAAATAGAAGAGGATGGAAAAAAGCAGGCAAGTGTTGTCAAAGGAAAAACTCTTGCGATGGCGAGGAGAAAAGCAAATAAGCATGTAATAGAAGCCAAGGAAATAGCTATTCAAGAATGCATTGATAAAGTGAAAAAAGAACTTAAAAATTTGAAGGGGAAAAAATATGAAAATTTTGTTAAAAAATCAATAAAAGAAGCAAAGAAAGAGTTGGGAAATTGCTATATTTTGGCTTCCAGAAAAGATGATGAAAAAATAGCAAAAAAAATTGGAATTGAGGTAAAAGGAAAAATCAACGCTATAGGTGGGGTTGTAATAAAAAGCAAAGATGGCAGTAAAGAAATTGATGCAACTTTTGATTTTCTTTTAGAAAGGAAAAAAGAAGAAATCAGAATCAAAATTGCGGAGAAACTATGGAAATGATTGAAATATTTGAGATAGGAATTCCATTTATAACATCAAAATTTTCATATTCAAATGCAAAATTTAGTGCCATACCGAACACTTTTATAAAAGAAAAAGAAATTTCGAGGTTACTTGAATCCGGTAGTATAGAAGATTTTAAAAATAATGTAGTTAGCAGGGATTTTATTCTAAAAGGAGAAAATGCGGATGAATTGCAGAAAAGTATTGATGAAAGCCTTATAAAAATAATAAAAATGGCAAGGGATGATTCTCCAAAAAAAGTAAAAGAATTTTACAACGCTTATATAAAAAAAATTGATAGTTATACAATTAAAAATGCTGTAAGAGCCATTATTGAAGGAAAGGAAATAGAAAATAATGCATTTTTAGAAAAAACAAAAGAAATGATTAATAAAATTAAAATGGCTGAAAAAGAAGAAATTAATTTAATTTTTAAGGAATATGGATGGAATATAGATATAAACAAACCAATTGAAGAAGTGGAAAGAGACATTGAAAAGCAGGCTGTAAAATTTTTGATTGAAGTTAAATTGCCATCATCATGTATAAAGGCAAGGGATAGATTTGCAAAAACTCTGATTGACCTTTTAAATTTAAAAGCAATATTGAGAGGAAAATATTATGATTTGCCCATATACTTATATGGCGAAGGATGGGAATTGCCGATATGGAAATTACAGGAATTAATGAAAATAGATTCAATAAGCGAAATTGTTTCTATACTTGAAGGAACATCATATTTTTCATGCCTGAGGAATGCAATAGCTGATTTTGAAAGAGAAGGGGTGATAGCATTTGAAAGAGCTTTGGATAAGCATTTGCTAAAAGTTTCGAGAGAAATAGCGAATGAAAACCCTCTTGCTTTGGGACCTGGTATAAGATTTATATTTGAAAAAGAGATGGAAGCAAGAAATTTGAAGATTGTTGCAAAGGCAATAGAAGAAAATATGCCATCTCTGGCGATGCAATTGGTGGTGGTTGAATGAAAATTGCATGTATAGGAGACGAAGATACTGTTGCCCTGCTGCGCCTTGCTGGAGCCAGCCATTGTGTTGTGGCTGATGATGTTTCAAGGCAGTTTGATGAATTAGTTAAAAATGAAGAAGTTGAGATTTTGGTGATAAATGAGAAATATGCCGAAAAAATTAGAGATAAAATTCTCTCGTTCATGCTTTTAAATGATAAACCAATCATAGTTGAGATTCCAGATAAGAAAGGGAAGATAAAAGAGAGAAAAGAAATTATAAGGAAATTTATTATTAGGGCAGTAGGAGTTGATGCAGGGGAGTAAAATGAAAGGAAAAATAATTAATGTTGCTGGGCCGGTTGTCAAGGCAAAGGGAATGAAAGGAGCAAAGATGTATGACCTTGTCAAAGTCGGGGAAGAAAAGCTCATAGGAGAAATAATAGAATTGAAAGAGGATAGAGCTACAATACAGGTTTATGAAGATACAACAGGACTTAAGCCTGGAGATGATGTCATAAATACAGGAATGCCTCTTGCCGTTGAGCTTGCTCCGGGGTTGCTAACATCAATATATGATGGAATTCAACGCCCATTGCCAGATATAATGAAAAAGACCGGTGATTTTATTACGCGTGGTGTTGAAGCATATCCGATAGATAGAAAGAAAAAATGGGAATTTGTTCCTTCAGTAAAGAAAAATGATAAAGTTACTCGTGGAGATATTTTGGGAGTTGTTAAAGAAACACCAATAGCAGAGCATCGTGTTATGTTGCCATTAGAAATTGAAAAAGGAGTTATTACAAGTATTGAGGAAGGAAAATTCACAATTGAGGATACAATTGCTATGGTGAAGGTAAATGGAAAAGAAGAAGAGATAAAAATGCTTCAGAAATGGCCAGTCAGGCAGGCTCGTCCATATAAAGAAAAATTGCCGCCAATTTTGCCTTTAATAACAGGGCAGCGTGTATTTGATACATTTTTCCCAATCGCCAAAGGAGGCACGGCAGCTATCCCCGGCGGCTTCGGAACAGGAAAAACTGTTTCTCAACATCAGCTCGCCAGATGGAGCGATGCCGACATTGTTATTTATATCGGATGTGGGGAGCGTGGAAATGAAATGACAGAAGTTCTGCGTGATTTTCCAAAATTGAAAGACCCTAAAACAGGGCATCCTTTAATGGAAAGAACAATATTAATAGCAAACACATCAAACATGCCTGTTGCTGCAAGAGAAGCTTCAATATATACTGGTATTACATTGGCAGAATATTATCGCGACATGGGTTATAGCGTTGCTTTGATGGCAGATTCAACAAGTAGATGGGCTGAAGCTTTAAGAGAAATTTCTGGAAGACTTGAAGAAATGCCCGGTGAAGAAGGTTATCCAGCATATCTTGCATCCCGTCTTGCCCAGTTTTATGAAAGGTCGGGGAGAGTGGTTGTTTTATCAAGCGGTAAAAGAGAAGGAAGCATATCAGTTATAGGGGCTGTTTCCCCTCCTGGCGGAGATTTTTCAGAACCAGTTACACAAAATACATTGCGCATTGTGAAAGTATTCTGGGCTCTTGATTCTGATTTGGCAGATAGAAGACATTTTCCTTCCGTTAATTGGCTTCGTTCATATTCTTTATATTTAGAGAGGGTAAAAGAGTGGTGGGAAGAAAATGTCGGTAAGGACTGGCTTAAATTGAGAAATGAAGCAATGGCTTTGCTTCAGAAAGAAGAAGAATTACAGGAAATCATACGTCTTGTTGGTCCAGATGCTCTGCCGCCAGCTGATAGAGTTATTTTAGAAGGAGCACGTGTTATAAGAGAAGATTTTCTTCAGCAAAATGCATATCATGAAGTCGATACTTTTTGTCCATACAAAAAACAATATGAAATGCTTCGCATAATGATAAAGTTTTATCATTTAATGAAAGAAGCCATTGAAAAAGTTCCTTTTGAAAAATTAAAAGAATTGAAGAGTAGCGAAGCAATAGCAAGAATGGCTACAATTCCAAATGAGGAATGGGAGGAGAAATTTGAAAGCATAGAGAAAAACATGGAAAAGGAATTTAAAGAATTGATAAAGCAATAGCATAAAATAGATTTAAATAATAGTATACTTATTAAAATAAGCAGGGGTAGCCGAGCCAGGCCAAAGGCGCAGGCTTGAGGGGCCTGTCCCGTAGGGGTTCGCGAGTTCAAATGCATGACTTGTGAAGCCATATTTTCTCGCAAGCATGCTCGAAAATCTCGCCCCCTGCACTATTCCCTTTTTTTAAATCTAATTATTTACATCAAAAATTTATAAAATTCCTTAAGTCTTTCTACACTATTTTTGGTTTCACAAATTTCATTAAAAAAATTTTAAATACTTCCATATTTAATAACATGAACCCATTCCTTAATCCTGTGTTTGCAGTAAGGGCAGCAATAGGTTATTATACCAATGTGAATAGAATTTTTAGAGAAAATAGAAAGGAGCTTGACGCATATAGAAATAAAATGTTTAGGAAAATTTTCAGATATTCTCTAAAAGTTCCTCTATATATAAAAAAATATAAAGAGTATGGTGTTGATGTTGATAAAATAAAAAGCCTTGACGACTTGGATAAGTTGCCATTCATAACGAAAGAAGATTTGAGAAACGCATATCCAGATAAATCTGCTCCAGAAGGATTTAAAGGTCATACTCTTATAACATCGGGTTCAACAGGAAAACCCGTAGCACTCTGGATAGATAGCTATGGTTTTCTCCGTCAATTATTTGGTTCTGTTAGAGAATTAAAAGCCCATGGATATAACTGGAGAAAAACAAGAATGTCATTGATAGGAGATTATACGGGAAGCATGCAGGAGCCATATTATGATAATGTTGTATTGAGTTTGATGAAAGGTTCAGGAATTGGAACAAATCACATACAATTGCTAAATGTGAACGAAGATCCAAGGAATATGATTAAAAAAATAGAAGAATTTAATCCAGAAGTGCTGGCTGGGTATCCAGGGGCTCTTCGCCACCTTGCTTTTCTGCGCGAGCAAGGATATGGAAATAAAATAAATGTTAATCTTGTTGGCTCATGTGGCGGAACATTTGATGAAGAAACGAGAAAAATAGTTGGCAAGGCTTTTGATGCCCCCGTATTTGATGTATATGGAGCTACTGAAGCTGGTCCAATAGCATTTGAATGCGAGCGTGGAAAATATCATATTCATTACGACTTTGTCCATCTTGAATTTATAGATAATAAGGGTAACCATGTTGAAAATGAGCCAGCTCATATCGCAGTGACGAGGTTGTATGGAAAAGGGACACCAATTATAAGATATGTTGGTATAGATGATATTGTAACGCCAAGTAATGAAGCATGTGATTGTGGAATTGATACACCTTTAATAAAAAGAATAGAAGGAAGAAGCGGAAATTCAATAATTCTTCCAGATGGAAAACTTGTGCCGCCTTCTGCCGTGATGTGGATTCCTGGAGAGGTAGCCACAGAATTGAATTCAACAAAAATAAAAAGATTTCAGCTTCACCAATATAAGCCCGACGAGGTAGAAGTTTGGATTGTATTTGGGGATGGAAAGGGTCCATCAAAAGATAAACTTAAGGATAAGATTGTGGAGAGATATGAAGAAAAATTTGAGCATAAGGTTAAAGTTGTTGCAAAGGAAGTGGATGAAATAAAAGATGAAAACCCGCAGTCGCCCACGCCATTGGTTGTATCAAAGATAGAGTATAAAAACTGGCTTAAATGAAGTATGAAAAAAGATACGATGAAAAGTATGTTATCTTTACAATTTATGGGGTAATAGAAGCGAGAGTTCCAAAAAAATTTTATGAAAGATATAGGAAAAAATATAGTGATGAGGAAATAATTCAGTATGGAGAAAAAGAATTATATAATGCTCTGACCAAAAGAAGGCTTTATTATATAAGTGAGGAAAGTGGATTTCCTCTTATTGGCCATAATGCATTTGGATTGATTGATAGAGGAACAAACTTAATTCAAGTTCGTCCGATAACAGGTTGCAATTTAAATTGTATATTTTGTTCAGTTGATGAAGGAATGAGCAGGACAAGAGTTACAGATTATCTTGTTGATGTTGATTATCTTTTAGATGAATTTGAAAAATTAGTAAATTTTAAGAGAAAATATTGTAAAAGCATAGAAGCGCATATAGATGGACAGGGAGAACCTTTTCTTTATCCTTTCATCGAAAAGTTGATAAAAAGGCTTTCAGAAATTGTAGATATTGTATCAATTCAAACAAATGGAACTTTATTGACAAAAGAAATGATTGCAAGATTGGATGGCTATTTAGATAGAATAAATTTATCATTACACAGCATGGATGAAAAAATGGCAAAGATTATTGCAGGGAATAAAAATTATGATTTGAGCCATATCATAAAAATTTCAGAGGAGATTGCCTCAAGCAATATAGATTTATTGATTGCTCCAGTATGGCTACCTAACTACAATGATGATGATATAAAAAAAATAATAGATTTTGGCACAAAGATAGGAGCAGGAAAAAGATGGAAGCCGTTTGGAATACAGAAATTTGTTAAATATAGGTTTGGCAGAAATCCAAAAAAAATTAAGAAAATGGATTTTTCAACATTTTTTAGAAAATTAAGAAGCATTGATGAAAACCTTATTTTATCTTCTTCAGATTTTAATATTGTTAAATGCAAGTCATTGCCAAAAAAATTTAGAATTGGAGAAAAATTGAGAGTTAAATTGGAAATGTATGGAAGAATTAAAAATGAAATGCTTGCAGTTGCAAGAGATAGAATTATACAGGTAATAAATACAAATAAGAAAATTGGAGAATATGCAGATATAAGAATAAAAAGGAATAAGGACAACATATATGTGGCTGAAGATTTGTAAATATCATTTTTACAATATTTCTCATTTATTTTAATTACTATAAATTCCCTCCAAGTTTTTGCAACAAGACAGAATTTTTCATGCGAAATAAAATTTATATATTGTATGTGTCTTCCCCAATGGAAAAAAACATCTTTAGGAATTGAAGAAAATTTGGAAGCATTATTATGCTATATTTTGGGTTGGGTTACAGGACTGATTTTTTATTTATTGGAAAAAGAGAATAAATTTATTAGATTTCATGCAATGCAATCAATTCTTACATTTTTTCCACTATCCATTATAATATGGATTTTATTTCTTATTCCTTTCATAGGATGGGTTCTTGGAGGGCTTTTAAGCATTCTTTCGTTTGTTTTGTGGGTTGTTTTAATGATAAAGGCCTACCAAGGAGAGAAATATAAATTGCCAATTGTCGGAGACATGGCTGAAAGATATTCTCAATAGAGAGATGCAAGTTTCAATATTCTCCTTGCCTTTTTTTCCACAGGCAAATCAATCATTTTGCCATTTAGAGATACAGCTCCAAGTCCTTTTTTCCTTGCTTCTTCTATTGCATTTACTATTTTCCTTGCTTCCTCTATTTCTTCCTTATCTGGCTTAAAACTTTCATGAATTATTTCTATCTGACTTGGATGAATTGCTCCTTTTCCGTCAAAACCCATTTCAACTATTTTTTTTGTTTCCGCCCTCAATCCATCAATGTCATTAACATTTGAATAAACTGTATCCAAAGCCTGCACATCCGATGCTTTTGCAGCAAGCAATATTTTCTGCCTTGGATATAACAAATTTTCCCAGCTTTTTTTTGCTTCTATACTATGTGTATAATCTTCTGCTCCAAATGCTATTGCAACAATTTTATCACTTGATGAAGCAATCTCATGGGCATTTAAAATCCCTTTTGCACTTTCTATTATGGGCATCAAATGAAAATCACCACCAACTTCTTCCATTATTTTTTCTATAACCTCTATATCTTCTTTGCTTTCTACTTTTGGAATACATATTCCGTGCGGCATACCATAAGAAATTTGTTTTATGTCATCATTTGCTGTTTCTCTATTTATTCTAACCCATGTCTCACTCCCTCCAAAATCAAGGCTTTTCAAAGCATTTTTAACGAGATAACGCACATCAAATTTGTAATCCAATGCAACAGAATCTTCCATGTCCAAAATTACAGCATCACTTCCATATATTACAATATTATTCAAATAACGTGGATTGTTTCCTGGCAGATAAAGCCTGCTTCTCCTCATTCTATCTCTTGCAGTTTTTCCTCTCCTCGATTTTTTATCAGGAATATCACTTCTCGTAGCCTTTGCAATAGCCGCTTCCAAGCGTGCAAGGATTACATAATCAACAGCACCATTTTCTTTTATTTCAACACTCGCCTCTACATCCAATTCATCGAGTTTTTTTTCAACAATTTCTTTTATATGGTTATCAAAAAGTTCTGCCGATTTGCCTTCTACAATAATTTTGTTCCCGGGCTTCACATGAACCATGCAATCCATTTTATTTTCTGTTCCAGCACATCCTTCTTCCATAACCTTCATTTTCTCCCTCTCGCTATTTCAAAATCTATAAAATCACAATGATGAACAATTATAGCTTCATTACATCTTTCAACCAGCTCTCCTTCTTTAGAATGAGCCATTATAACATTAACAATTTTATTATCAAGCCCAACTTCCATAGCAAGAGCTGAACCAATAGCAGGATGACGAATATACTTCCCAATTGATGATTTAACGACTTTACCATCTTTTTTTTCGTATTCCATAAGTTTTCCAACATCATGGAGCAGGGCGCCAGCTATCAAAATGTCCATATTCACATCATTCCTTAATTTCCCTATGGCAAATGCCATCGAAGTGACATTATTCACATGCTTTGAATATGAATATGCGTTTGGAAAAGATAAAGTGAAAGGAATTTCATCCATAGTATCCCATTTCCCTCTTTTCATTGCAATTTCATAACATTTCTTAACCTTATTTTTTATTTTCTCATTTTTTATTTCATCCAGCAAAGGAAATATTTTTTCTAAATCCATGAAGAGAAATATGCTAACATTTTATATATTTAGCTACACTTATCTTTTATCAATTTTTTTACTTCCTCTCTTAAAATTTTATTTATGACTGAACCATCCACCTTTCCTCTAAATTCTTTCATCACCAATCCCATTAAAGGTGAAACGGCTCTTTCCTTTTTCTCTTTTATGAAATCAACCTTTCCTTCAACAATTTTTTTTATTTTTTCCCTTATCTCATCATCAGAAATTTTTTTAATTCCCTTCTTTTCAATAGCTTCTTCTATACTTGCTTCAGGATGCTCTGCAAAATAGAATAATAAAGTTTCCACACCTTCTTTTGCAAATAAATTTTTTTTCAATCCATCCAAAACGCTGTCAATCTTTTTAATTGCAATTTTTCCATCATATCCTTCTCTTTCCATCTCAACAATTATGTTAAGCAAAATTCTTGCTATAATTTTTTCATATCCTCTATGTCTCAAAGCAATTTTCTCAAAAATTTCGTCTTTACCGTTATAAACAAGCTGCTTTGCTTCTTCAATGCTTAAATTATAATTTCTTCTCATCCTTTCAATTTTTTCATCCGGCAATTCGGGCAATCTCTTCTCAATTTTTTTCAGTCTCTGCCTTTTTATTCTTATTGGAGGAACATCAGTTTCTGGATACATGCGCGCCGCCCCCGGCATAGGGCGCATATATTCTGTTGTTCCATCTGGCATGGCTCTTCTAACTTCTCTTGGGACGCCTTCAAATGCCTGTAAAGCTCTTTTAAAAACAGCTTCCAAGCTTTTTCTTGCTGTCATCTCATCTCCAGTAGATAAAATGAATGCATCATCATCGCCACAATTCAAGATTTTTTTTAATTCTTTTACTTCTTCAATGCTTATTCCATAAGCAGGCAGTTCATCTGAATGCATTATACCCCCGCCTTCCATTCTTGCGTGCATTGCAAATTCTTTTCCAAGACGATGTTCCTTATATCTTATTCCTTTTATGAGCCCATTAAAGCCGTGTAGCTTTAAAGCAAGAACAACACCATTTTCTAATGCTTTTCTTATAAATTTTGATTTTGTATTCTTAAAAATTTTGCTAACATTTTTTATCTCCATTTCTATCTTCTCAACTTTTTTCAATTTCTTACTGACTTCTATCAATTCAAGTTGCCTTTTAACCTCATTTTCAAGAATTTTTGGTATGTTATTTAATTCCTGCACTCCTTTTATTTCCACTCTTGCCCCATTTTTCACCGATACATTCAAATCCTGCCTTATTGTTCCTATACCTCTCTTAACTTTTTTTGTAGCTCTCAATATAAGACCAATTTTTTCAGCAATTTGCTTTGCACGTTCTGGCGATTTAATTTCTGGCTCTGTAGCAATTTCAACCAGCGGAATACCAAGGCGATCCAGAGCATATTTTATTTTTTTGTTTTCCTCTCCAATTTTCCTTGCAGCATCTTCTTCAAGGCATATTGTAGCTATACCAACATCATCTATCTTACCATCCAATGCAATCAAAGCAGTTCTCTGAAATCCCGTTGTATTTGAGCCATCTATCACAATCTTTCTCATGAAATGAATTTCATCAACAACATGAGCATTTAATAGCAAAGAAACAGTAAGAGCAATATCAACAGCTTCTTCATTGGCTTCATGTGGTGGCTCCTCATCAGCCTCAACCAAACACGATGACTGGTCAGAAGCATAATATAAAAATTCTCTGCCCCTTCTTGCCTCTTCCATAGCAGCTCTATCAATATCCCCCATCTCAGATTGAACAGGGCGGAGGCGGCGGGAAAAAGCATATTTAACGTTTTCATCTAATACAGATTGACATTTGCAGAATAACTTATGTGTAGCAAGCTGCTGATGTATCTCCAAGCCAGCTTTAAATCCAATTTTTTTATAATCCATTGTCCAAGCATGTTTTTTTCATTCATAAATTTTTGTTAATTTTGTGATTAAGATTTAGCTTCCATGCCACTGGCTTTGCTGGCTCACTGAAACAAAGAAGCCATTGCCTTGCTCAATAACAAAGTCAGGAGCATTGGGAACATAAACATCAAAGTCATTTTTGCTGTTATTCCATCTCAGCACAATGTTGCATCCTGCTATGCTGTTGTA